>JBCCFC010000075.1:0-19689 GCA_039029935.1 Chloroflexota bacterium | reverse complement strand
CTCGTATTGTCTATCGTATGCTCAAAGATAAAGTCCCCTATCGTGACCCCGGTCTTGATACCTATAATGAACAGCAGCGTTCTCGTGAGCTTGCTCGTTTAAACCGTCTTGCTCGCAAGCTTGGCGTTACCATCGTTTCCAATGAGCAAAACGATGCTGCCGAAGCTGCTATTTAGTACTCTTTTGCAGGACTTATATTGCACTGTAAGTTCTTGTTTCTTAGGAGGAGTTGATAGTTTGACATCTCCCCATCTCCCCATCTCCCCGTCTCCCTATCTCCCACTCACCGTTACAGTCTGTAAAACGCGCGCGCATTCTCCGCCAAAATCTTCTCCTCCAACAGCATCGGGATGCCTGCTGGGATGGCCTCATCAATGGTGTTGAAATGACCATAGGGATAATCAGTGGAGAACATCACCATGTCATCACAGTCAATCTGGTCAAAAATCTGGGTGAGCAGATGGGCATGGGGTGGGGCGTCAATGGGGTGCAGGGTCATCTTGACATGCTCACGGATATAGTCTGATGGTGGCTTTTTCACCCAAGGAACCTCGCGCCGTAGCCCCTTCCATTCCTTGTCCATGCGCCAAAGCAATGCCGGGAGCCATGTAATCCCGCTGGCGATGAGGGCGACCCGCAATGTGGGGAATTCCTCAAACACACCCTCGACCACCATACTCATCACCTGTGATTGGAAGAGTTGCGCCATCGCCGCATATACCTCGACATAGAAGGACGGCCAGCCTGATGCTGTAACTGCTGTCCCCGGCTCGCCACCAAAGTGGATACCGATGGCGAGGTCATGCTCGACCGCCGCTTGGTAGATGGGGAAGAAACGCCGCTGTCCATATAGCTCTGGCGAATGCACGGGCAAGAAGATTTGGACAAACCCAGGATGATTTCCTAGCCGTTGGACCTCCTTCACCGCAAGGTCTGGGTCTTGGCTGGGAACCACCAACGACGCCCGTAAACGCGGCTCTGGTTCAAGCCATTCAGCCATCTGCCAATTGTTGACACCGCTGGAGAGAGCCTCTGCCGCATAGGGGTTGCGCATACTTTCCACAGCATAGCCACAGTTTAGGATACCAACCTCAACATTCAACGGGTCCAGTATGTGTTGACGCAGCAACGCTAGGTCTGAGCCAGGTGGCCCGCCGTTGGGTGGGTTGACATCGACCTTTGCTTGAATAGGCCCACCCGATGTATACATGCTGGCGACGGATGGGCCTCGGAATCCTGCTTGTGTAAAAAATTCCTGCCAATGGGCTGTCAGATACGGCTTCAACGCGGCGAAGGACGGCACAACGTTGTGAAGATCGCAGTCAATCACTGCCCGCTGGTTGTTTTGGGTCTGCATGGTATGGTTAGATGACCTCCTATTGGTTGCAATCAAACGGTTTTTGTTTAGGTTCTCACACCTATATCGTTCATCTTGCCATCATTGTACTGCAAGATAGAACGTATGCCAAGTTTGCCAAAATAATCTATTTGTTGGAATATTCTATACAGGCTGCTGGTTCTAGAAATCGACTGAAACCCATGAAAACGACAACCTATTCCGTGTCGCCATTCGTCCAATCACCGCGCCGATTGACGCCCAATCGCACACAATGATATACTGAAAAGCACAGATTGACGAAGTTTGTCGCTGTATACAAGGTGTGGGACCAGGGCTTATTGACACGATGACTATGGATAGACAGGGAGGCATAATGGCGTGACAGTTCAACAGAAAACCAAATCATACAACAATAAAATAGACCATAGGCGAGGTCAGCCATGAGTACATACATCCTCAGAAGACTGCTGCAAGGCATTCCAACCTTTTTTGGTGTGACCATTATCGCCTTCTTGTTGATGCTTTCTGCACCGGGAGACCCAATCGAGTTGATTGCCTTCAACCCCACCAGGGCAGACCCGGCGGCGACCGAGAGTTTACGCCGGAAGCTGGGGTTGGATCAACCGCCACACATCCAATATATCTACTGGTTGGCAGGCAACGACTGGGCGCGGGTGGATTCGGATGGCGATGGCGAAGTGGATAGCTATGGCGAACGACGGGGGTTATTGCGTGGTGATTTGGGGCAATCGCTCAAGCATCGCCGACCCGTAGGTGAATTGATCCTAGAGAAAATTCCGGCCACGCTTCTGCTCACCTTCAGTGCGCTGATCGTCGGTTATGGCATGGGCATTCTGCTGGGCGTTCTCGCTGCCATCTATCACAAAACGTGGGTGGATCAGGTGGTCCGCATCTTCACCGTGATCGGAAACGCCATGCCTCAGTTCTGGCTGGGCTTAATCCTGATCATCGTTTTTAGCGTCAATTTTGATCTTTTGCCCATGAGCGGGATGCGTGATATCACCAATCGCGGCGGTGGGTTCGACATTAGAGAAACGGCCAAGCACATGATTATGCCCGTCACGGTGTTGTCACTGGGGACAATCGCCTTTATTTCGCGCTTTGTGCGCACAGGCTTGCTCGAAGTGTTGGCGCAGGATTATGTGCGCACCGCCCGCTCGAAGGGGTTGACCAACAGCCATGTCTGGTGGCTTCATGCGTTGCCCAATGCGCTGATTCCCGTCGCTACCTTTATTGGTCCGGCACTGGGTACGTTGCTGGCTGGCGCAGTCATCATCGAGAAAGTCTTTGGCTGGCCGGGGATGGGGCGGCTGGTCGTAGATGGTGTTTTCAACCGTGATTATCCACTGGTCATGGGGTCAGTTGTCATCGCCGCTGGCATGTTCATTATCGGCTTGTTGATATCGGATATCCTCTACGCTATGCTTGATCCTCGGATTCGCTTTAAATAGGACATCACATGACTGCGAAAACACTAACGCTGAAAGAGGAAACCCCTCAGAAGACGCGAACGCTATGGCAGAACGCCGTGCAGCATATTCTGAGTGACAAATTAACCCTTACGGCCTCGCTGGTGCTGGTCATCATGACACTGTTCTGTATTCTGGGACCACCTTTGGTGGAAAATGTGCTCGAACTTGATGTCAACCGCGTCAACATTCCCAACAAGTTTCTATCACCCGGCGCAGAGGGACACATGCTGGGAACCGATCATCTAGGGCGTGATCAGTTGATTCGCTTGCTCTATGGTGGCCGTGTCTCACTGGCAATCGCCTATAGTGCTAGTGTGATGACTATTTTGATTGGTGTCGCGCTCGGACTTATCGCCGGATATTATAGTGGTCGCGTGGATGATCTGATCATCTGGGTTGTCACCACGCTAAGTTCTGTGCCCACACTCTTCTTGCTACTAATCGCAGCCGCATTTTGGACGCCCACAGCGGAGTTGCTGATTATCATTCTGGCTCTATTGGGTTGGATTGGGACCTGTCGTCTGGTTCGTGGCGAGGTCCTCTCCATCAAAGAACATGAATACATTTTGGCAGCTCAGTCGGTGGGAGTATCCAATTTCCGCGTGCTGGTGCAACACATCCTGCCCAACGTATTGCCCATCGTCATCGTCACCATGACCATCATAGCGGGCAACCTGATTCTGATTGAGTCTGGGCTGAGTTTCTTGGGTGTAGGTGTGCAAGCACCCACACCTACATGGGGCAATATGCTGACCGACTCGCGCTCCTATTTCAACATCGGCACTCATCTGGTCATCTGGCCCGGGGTGCTGATCATGATGACAGTCCTCTGTTTCTATTTGGTGGGTGATGGCTTGCGCGATGCACTGGACCCGCGCAGTTCGTGGCGATTGGCAGAGTAGAGGGATAGATATCTGTTAAGGCTAATCCACAAAATAAATTACCCATCGAAACGCGGAGTTAGCAATCTCTATTGCGGGTCGTACACGAGAACACCGGCATTAGGACCCAAAGGGTTCCCCTGCCTAACTCCACAAATATGTGGGTAATTTATTTTGTGGAACGGCCCTATTCCCCGCGTAATCGTGGATCAAATGCATCACGCAGACCGTCGCCCAAGAAATTAAAGGCCAATACAGTTACAGTTAGCGCAATCGCGGGTGTAAAAACTTGCCAAGGGTAGGTGCGCAACGCACCAACGGTCTCGGAAATCATCATACCCCAACTCGGTGTGGGTGGGTTTGCACCCAAGCCAATAAACGATAGAAAGGCTTCAGTCAGGATATAGCCTGGAATCGCTAGTGTTTCAAAGACAATGCAGGGGCCGAGAACATTGGGCAAGATATGGGAGAAGATGATGCGATAATCACGGTTGCCAATGGAGCGAGCGGCCTCAACAAATTCTTTGTTTTTGAACGAAAGTGTCAGCCCTCGTGTGATGCGTGCCATGCCGATCCAACCAAATAACCCCAACGCAACAAAGACAAAGAAGATGCCACCCAATGCGTTGTTAATACTGATCAAAAAGCCAAAGATTCCCCCCAAGCCTTCAACATTGCTATAGGCTTTGACGACCACTTGAATCAAAATAATGATGATAATCGCAGGGAAGCCATACAAAAAATCTACAAAGCGCATCATGATATTGTCACGCTGTGGACTACCATAGCCAGAAATCAACCCATAGACAACACCAACAATCAAGCTCACAGTCGCCGCAATAATTGCTACAGCCAGGGAAATGCGAGTTCCAAAGATAGTGCGGCTGAGGTTGTCGCGCCCGATGTAATCTGTGCCCAATAGGTAGAATTCACCCTCGTCGGTTGTGGTAAAAGCGGGTGAATTGGAATATTGAAAGTTTTGCCCATCATAGCGATGTGGCGCAATAACAGGGGTAGGTTCTTCGCCTGTAAACCATGTTATGACCACATCATTGGCAAAGATGGAGACGATAAAGAGTAGAATGATAAAAATGCCACTGTAGACAGAAGCTCGATTTTTTAATAATTGCTGAAACGCATCTTGCAGCGGGCTACGTCCCTCACGCACTGCACTTGGTGATTTTAAATCTAACGTTGCACTTGCCATATCATCCCTTTTTTAGTTGAAAGTGGAAAGTTGAAAGTGAATCGTGAATACTTAATCGTATCGGATTCTGGGGTCGAGCCAAGCATAGACTATATCGACAAATAAATTGGAAAGTATCAGGAATAGGGCATAGACCAACGTGGTCCCCAGAATCATAGGATAATCTCGGTTGGTGATGCTGGTGATGAAGAATTCACCCATCCCTGCAATGCCAAAGATGCGCTCCACGACGAATGAGCCTGTGACCAAACCAGCAAAAACAGGGCCGATAATGGTAACAACTGGTATCATCGAATTGCGCAATGCATGTCGTATAACCGTGACGCGCTCGGAAAGACCTTTGGAGCGGGCTGTACGGATATAGTCTTCACGGATGGTTTGAAGGAGGGAAGCGCGTGTCAGCCGTGCAAAGACAGCCGAGATCCCGGTTCCCAATGTAATCACAGGGAGGGCGGCATGGAGCCAGAACTCAGCCGTCATCGGTGGCATAAAGCCAAAAACCAATTCTTTATAGTTAATGCCCCATCGCGCTGCCGGGAATATACCCCATAAAACGGCAAATAGATAGATAAGTAAAGGTGCAAGCACAATATTGGGGATAGAAAGCCCCAATATCGCAACGAATGAAGTAAAGTAATCAACCCATGTGTTCTGTCTTAAGGCAGCAAATATCCCTGCCGGAACACCAATAATCAGCCCTAATAATATTGATAAAATCCCTAATTGAAATGAAATCGGCAACGTTTGGCCCAAGATCATGTTGACTGTGCGTCCCCGATAGGCAAATGATGGCCCCAAGTCGCCCTGTACCATATCCCAAATGTAAAGTCCGTATTGCTGGGGTAATGGCTTATCCAGTCCATATTTCTTCTCAATATTGACGCGCACACTTTCAGGCAATGATTTGTCGCCCATGCGGTCAAAAGGCCCACCTGGAATCGTTCGTGACAAAATAAAAGTGGTGGTAATCACCAGCCAGATCACAGGAATAGCCCATAAAATACGTCTAATAATAAATGCTGTCATATTATTTTACTGCCGAGATTATTATACTCTGTCTCGTAGGGGCCTGCCCCTAACCAAATAAGGTACAATGTCATAATCATTTGTGTAAACTTAAGGGTATACAAGTGGTTGGTAATCGATATGCAGTATGTCGGTACCCGTGTACTGACGTACCTACTCATGCTCAAGTTTACACGAATGATGTCATAATAAATGGGGCACTACCTTGATTCTGGTAGTGCCCCATTTTCTAACCCAAAGCTGACTTAACCAGCCTCGGACACATCAACTAGCTATTAGACTTAGCGTCAACGTCGATTGACCAGCGATACATGTACAGGTCATCAGCGTAGATGCGATTCAACCAAGGCTTGGAAACCACGTTACGCGTGTAATAGTAGATTGGAATGATGCCTGCGATGTCTTCGATGAAGAGCTTTTCAGCCTGCTTATAGAGTTCCAATTGTGCCTCTGGAGAAGCAGTCTGTGCGGCAATTGTGGTCTCTGTGAATTCAGCAACAATTGCACCAACCTGCTCGTCATCAGCACTGATCATCGTGCGGTTTGCGCCTGCTTCTGGATTAAAGACTTCGTGAATCCAATTGTTGGCGTGCGGATAGTCCTGACACCAGCCCAAGCGGAAGACATCTGGCTTGCCTTCGGTTGGTGCATCTGCATCCAGAGAATCGAGGTAGACACCCCATTCCTGCGTTTCGATGACAACACCAATTTCCGGGAAGGCTTCCGACCACATGGCCTGAATCGCCTGTGCAATCTTAGCGTGGCTTTCGCTCACGTTGTGGCCGAGTTTCAACTCAAGACCAGCACCGCCAGGATAACCCGCTTCTTCCATCAAACCTTGTGCCATCTCGACAGCACCAGCGTACCCTGTACCACCCTGTGCCTCAGAGAGTGCCCAAGGTGCAATGTCTGGGTCTTCGGCTGGTGAACCGTAGTTCAGTGGGTTGGTGAAGGTGTTTGCTGGAATCTGACCACCCTTGAGTACCTGTTCAGACAAAGTTGCGCGGTCAACAGTCATAGAGAGTGCCTGACGGACACGTGCATCGCTAACTGCATCGCGGTTGGTGATGAAACCATAGTAATAGGTACAGTTACGTGCCGTACTAACATACTCGCCAGCGAACTCACCATTTGGATCGGAAACGCGGTCCATCTGCTCCAGTGGTACGCCAGCGAGATCAATCTCGTTGTTCTCATACATAGCGAACTCAGTCGAAACTTCTTCGATAGTGGTCATGTTGATGACATCGATATTACCGACGGCATCAGCCATTTCTTCCCAACCATACCAGAAAGGATTCTTGACCAATTGCAGGCTGTCGTTGTGAATCCACTCAGCCAAGACGTATGGTCCATTGTTCTGCATGACACCAGCTTCGGTCCATAGATCACCCTCAGCCTCAATCAACCATTGCGGCATTGGGCGTGTGACCCACATACTGGCGATTTGACCAAAGTAGCTTGCGCCATAGTTCAACGTGAATTCAACAGTCCAGTCATCCAGTGCAACCACGCCAACGCCATCGACCAACTCGTCTGTGACCTCTTCAGCCGTGTTGACTTCTTCACAGCCAGCAATGACATACAGAACGTATGAGTAGTCGGAAGCTGTGCGAGCATCACATGTGCGTGTGACACCATAAACAACGTCGTGTGCATTGACCATGACCGCATCGCCATTGTCATCCGTCACTTCGACAACCTCGCCATCTGCGAATGTTACCCAAGGCACATCGTCACGTAGTGAGAAAGTCCAGACTGTGCCATCTTCGCTGACTTCCCAAGAAGTCGCCAACTCTGGGATAGCTTCCTGTGTATCTGGGTCCAGCTCGGTCAAACCAAGCATGGTTTCGTTCACAATCGCAACTGACGCTGTATCTGTCGCCAATGATGGATCAAGTGATGGTGGCTCTGTACCCAAATTCCAGTTTAATGTTACTGGCCCCATGTCTCCACCATCAGCCATGTCACCCATATCGCCACCACTACTGGGTGCGGCTGGCGCAACACAAGCGGAAAGAACCATCAGAATGGTCATAAGCAATGCAATCGATGCATATCTTTTAGTCATCATTCTATTTCAGTCTCCTTAAAATACAATTAACATTTATGTTGGAAGAGTGATGAGTGATGAGTGATGAGTGATGAGTGTCACTCCTTCACCCTGTCATCCCCTCACCCCCTCACCCAATTTACTCATGTAGGAAGCACGCTACGTAGTGCCCGTTCCCATTATCCTTGAACGTCGGCTCCTGCTCACGGCAGATGTCCATGACATGGCGGCAGCGGGTGCAGAAGTTGCAGCCTGTGGGTGGATTGGCTGGGCTGGGTACGTCACCTTCAAGGATGATGCGTTCGCGTTTGTTTTCAATCACAGGGTCTGGAATGGGTACAGCCGAGAGCAATGCTTCGGTGTATGGATGCAAGGGATTTTCGTAGAGTTCATCACGGTCGGCCAACTCGACGATTTTGCCCAAATACATGACAGCAATGCGGTCGGCGATATGACGTACTACAGACAGATCATGCGCAATAAAGAGATAGGTCAACCCCATGTTTTCCTGCAAATCTTCCATGAGATTGATAATCTGCGCCTGAATAGATACATCCAAGGCAGAGATTGGCTCATCCGCCACGATGAATGATGGATTCACCGCCAAAGCACGCGCAACACCAATACGTTGACGCTGACCACCAGAGAACTCATGTGGGTAACGATTGACAAAATATGGATTCAACCCAACTGTTTTGAGCAGTTCCTGAACGCGTTCCTGACGGTCTTTTTTGTTGCTGCCAATACTGTGAACTTCTAGTGGTTCGCCGATGATGCTACCGACGGTCATACGTGGATTGAGCGAAGCATACGGGTCTTGGAAAATCATCTGCATCCGACGACGCATCTTACGCAGCGCCTCGCCTTTGGTCTCGGTTAACTCGGCGTCCTCAAACTTGACAGACCCCTCGGTGGGGCGGTAAAGCTGCAAAATTGCACGGCCAGTGGTCGATTTGCCACAGCCAGACTCACCCACAAGCCCTAACGTTTCGCCTTCATACAGGTCAAAGGTGATGCCATCAACCGCTTTGATTGCACCAACTTGACGCTGAATCACGATGCCCCGTGTAATCGGGAAATGCATCTTCAAATTATCAACTTTTAATAATGTATTCTGTGCCACTATGCAACTCCCATCTCATTGGGTTCAAGAACCTTAACATCTGATATATCGACCCAACAGGCCGCTTTGCGATTGACACCGACGGATTTTAACGGTGGATTCTCTTGCCAGCATTTCTCTTTGGCAAACGAACAACGGGGTGCAAATGGACAATGTGATGGCGGTTCCAGCAAATCTGGTGGTAATCCCTCAATGGGGACAAGACGTTTCTGGCGACCCAGATCAAGACGTGGGATCGAACGTAACAGCCCCAATGTATATGGATGCATGGGCTGTGCATAAATCTCGTCAACCGTGGCTTCCTCCACAATAAAGCCAGAGTACATCACAATCACACGTTCTGCCATGCCAGCCACAACACCAAGATCATGCGTAATCCAGATCACGGCCATGTCAAGCTGCCTCTTTAGTTCAGCGACTAGCTCAACAATCTGTGCTTGAATCGTCACGTCTAGTGCGGTTGTTGGCTCATCCGCAATCAACAATTGCGGATTACAACTCAGCCCCATCGCAATCATCACACGTTGACGCATCCCACCAGAAAACTGATGCGGGTAATTGTCAAGGCGATCTCCTGCACCAGGAATGCCCACCATTTCTAGTAGCTCAATGGCCCGTTGGCGACTTTGCTCACGGCTCATGCCCATATGCAGTTCCAGAGCCTCTGTAATCTGACGTCCAATGGTCAACACTGGATTCAGCGAGGTCATGGGGTCTTGGAAAATCATGGCGATACGATTACCGCGAATATTGCGCAGTTCATCTTCGCTCAGTTGCAGCAAATCCTGCCCATCGAACAATACCTCACCATCAACAATCTTGCCCGGTGGTTGCGGAATCAAGCGAATCAGTGACATCACACCCACACTTTTGCCCGACCCCGATTCACCAACAATGGCGACGGTCTCACCAGCATCCACATTGTATGTGATGCCATTCACAGCGTGAACAACCCCATCTTGGGTAAAGAATTGGGTCTTTAAATTCTTCACCTGCAATAAACTAGCCATGGCGAAAATCCCTTCAAAAAATATATTTTATAGATAAGCGCTTCTATTGTGAACTATAGGAAAAAACGTTACAACTTTCTCTTGATTCTGAGAAAATTTTTTATTTCGTCAAAATGTTGGTCTGGATTTTGTGGGAATTGGTTTGCAATTGATGATAAGAGTATGTAAGTTGTATTCAGCGTAGTGAAATTTTTCTGTCATTAACAAGAAATTATTGTATAATGCTGCACATCGTAACAAAGTTTGACACGCTTGTCAAAATAATATGGGCAGGTTGTACAAACGCAATTCAAATGGAGGCATCAAAACATGAGGCCAGATGCGGATTTTTTAGTGTATGATCGATATGACCAGTTGGTGTTGGCTGTTGAGACCCACCCTAGACTTAATTACTCAACCGAAGACGCAATCTTCTTTCGGAATTATTTAATGACCTATGACCTCATTTCCAATACAAAGTTTTTTCTTTTAGCGACCCCAGAGCGATTTTTTATTTGGAAAAATGATGAAGAAACATCTTCAACGGATGCTCCAACACTGGTTGTGGATTCAAAACCATTCTTTAAGAACTATTTTGAAGGGTCCAAAATTGAACCAGAACAGATAAGCCGTTCTAGCTTTGAATTTTTTGTCAACGGTTGGTTAAGTGAAATCTTATACGCAGGGATTACGGATGAATTGGTAGAACAGTTGTATCCTTGGCTTTCTCGTATTGGTCTATTTGAATTAATACGAGATGGACGAGTTAGAAGAGAAGAGTTAGCTTTCGCATGAATATATACGTCGAAACAAACTTTATATTGGAGCTTGTTCTTCAACAAGAGCAAAGCCATAGTTGCGAAAACATTCTTGGTTTATGCAACGAGAATAATGTTCACCTGTTTATTCCAGCCTACTGTTTTGCTGAACCCCATGAAAAACTACGTAGACAAAGCAATCGTCGTCACGAGCTCCAGCAAGCACTCAATGAAGAGTTGAAGCAATTGATGCGTACACCCTACTATGCAGACAGAGTTAGAAGTATCGAAGATACAACAACTATTTTTAGCCAAAGAAATACAGACGAAAAGCACCAATTTGCACAAGTTCAAGAGCAACTTTTACAGATTGGAGCCATCATTCCCTTAACGGGCGAGATATTGAGCGCGGCTTCGGTGGCTCAAAATGACTATGAACTCAGTCCACAGGATGCGATTGTTTTTGCTTCTGTAGCGGACCATCTATCTAGTGTAAGCCACGCCAGTAAATCTGTCGAGAGTTGTTTTCTCAATCGCAATTCGAAAGATTTCGGGCAGAAGGATATTGTCGACCTACTTGCGCAATTCAATTGCAAAATGATACCAAAATTTAACGACGGCTACCGATATATTCAGAGCAGAACATCGACAAATTGATAAGTTACAGGGGCATAAATTAAATGTTTACCAATCATCCAAATTTAGCCAACATTCAGGCATATACCGCTGTACGTCTCGGCTGTACCATCGAAAATTTACAATCAAAAGAGACAACCATCGTGCCCGCCATCAAACCCGATCATCCTGACTTTATGGAACCCTATGCTGTTAAACAAGCTGACGTCATTTGCGTGAATCGACTAGCGGATACAACCATCATTCGCGTCAATCAACAGCCAAGTGAACATGTACAGTCTGTGCTGACAAAGTTGGCAGTGCGAGGCAATGACTTTAGTGAAACATGGTTGATGGGGCTGGAGGATGTGCATCTTCATCGCTACTTTGCCGAACCCTATTACTATCTGGCACCAGCGGACTTTAAGCCGTTTACTGTAGAATCCACCGATAGACAGGTGGTCGTACGTGAGTTAAACGATGATGACAAACCACAACTGGAGGCACTGCACCAGACTTTGCCCGAAAATATGCGTTGGTTTGTCGAGATTGACCATCCCATCATTTTTGGCTGTTTTGAGGATGATATACTAGCCTCAGTCGCCAGCCATTTTCTCTTTGACGTTGGGCGCGTTGCTGCGGCTGGTGTGCAGACCCATACCGACTATAGACAGCGTGGATATGGCAAAGCCGTGGTGTCCGCTGTGGCACAGTGGGCAATTGACCATGACTGGACCTGCGAGTGGAGCACATGGGAAGAGAACCCTGCGTCGATGGCCTTGTGTACGGCACTGGGATTTCGCGAGTATGCAGTAGAGACGGAGTATCGGATTTCGGCATTGAAGTCGTGATAAAATGTAGTGGAGACCAAACTATGACAGCACACATATCAACACAAGATTTATATCGTTTTCAACCAATTTCGGGCTGCGCTATTTCACCAGATGGTCAGCATGTCGTCTTTTCTGTACAGCGGGTTGACCGCAAAACAGAGAAGAAATATAGCAATTTATGGATTGCGACTATTAATAATGTTAGCCATGATGGAAACGCACGACAATTTACCTTTGGCAACCATGTAGACACCCAACCGCAATGGTCGCCCGATGGTACACAAATTGCCTATATGTCCAACCAACATGGTAAATCGCAACTGACTATCATCCCCTTTCAGGGGGGCGCACCCCGCCCTGTCACCAACTTCAACGGGCGTATTTTTACCTTTCAGTGGTCACCGGATGGCACACGTTATGTCTGCGCCTTTCGCCCCAAGGACAAGGCGACCATTGAGCGTGAGCAGGATGAAGCCAAGAAACGACTGGGCATTGTCGCACGTCATATCACACGTGTCACCTATAAGGTGGACGGTGGAGGCTATCTGCCCGATGAACGGGTGCATATTTGGGTCGTTGATGCCCACACAGGTGAGGCCACACAATTAACGGATGGAAGCATCTACAGCGAAATTGAACCCGTCTGGTCACCAGACGGCAGCAAGATTGCCTTTTTCTCCAACCGCAGCGAGGACCCTGACTTTCATCCTGGTGCTGTCGATCTGTTTGTGATGTCAGCATCGGGCAATGTGCAGGATGAATCAGCATGGCTTAAGCTGAGTACACGAGTTGGTGCAAAGTCAAATCCTGTTTTCTCACCTGACGGTGCGTGGATCGCCTATTATGGGCGTGATGGTGAGGGCAATTCGTGGAAGAACATGCAGCTATGGATTGTGCCTATGGATGGCACTGAGCCAGCACGTTCATTGACAGCCCATATCGACCAACATGCGGGCAATGTTTCGCTCAATGATTTGGGTGGAGCCGTGATGATGCCACCTGTATGGTCCAACGATGGTGAGCGTATCTTCTTCCAAACAACTCATCGGGGTAATACGCTGCTCAATGCCATCTCAACCAAAGAGCCAGAGGCAATGATACAACCCATCATTCATCAAGAAGGTGTCGTGGGCACCTACACCATTGACAAAGCCCAATCGACGTTGGCCTATTTCTTTGCCACGTGGCGCAGTCCAGGCCAACTTTGGGTGCGTGGTGTGGAGGATGGTGCAGCCGAAGTAGGTTGTCAGTTGACGCACTTGAATGAAGATTGGCTCAATGAAATGGAGCTAGGCGACATTGAAGAGGTTTGGTTCAAAGGGGCAGCAGACAATGACTTGCAGGGGTGGATTCTCAAGCCACCCGGGTTTGATCCCAGCCAGCAATACCCATCTATTTTAGAGATTCACGGTGGGCCGTTGACGCAATATGCCAACTGCTTTATGCATGAATTTTATTACTTAGCCGCACAAGGCTATGTTGTCTACTTTTGTAATCCGCGTGGTGGGCGTGGTTATGGGGAGGCTCACGCCAAGGCAATGGTCAACGACATGGGTGGGCCGGACTATGCCGATGTAATGGCATGGGTCGATAAAGTGATGCAACGACCCTACATTGATCATCAGCGTATGGGCGTGACTGGCGGCAGCTATGGTGGGTACATGACCAACTTTATCATTGGACGCACGGATCGTTTTCAGGCAGCCGTCACCCAACGTTGTATCAGCAACCGTATCAGTGACTTTGGCACAAAGTATCTCAACTGGCAGCGTCAGTTTGTCTTTGGGGGCGAGTCGCCTTGGGAGAATGTCGAGAACTATTGGCGACAGTCACCGCTGAAGGATATTGGTGGCTGTACGACACCGACGTTGATACTCCACAGCGAGCAGGATATGATGTGTTCATTGGAACAGGCCGAGCAGTTGTATGTGGCATTGAAGGTGTTGGGTGTAGAGACGGAGTTGGTGCTGTTTCCAGAGGAATCACATAATTTGTCGCGGTCTGGACGGACGGATCGGAGAATAGCGAGACTGGCGCATATTTTGCGTTGGTTTGATAGATATCTAAAACCAGTTGTCCCTCCCAAAGCTGGTTTGATATCTTGTGATGAAGTACAATAAATGTCATAGGATATCCTCTCCGTATTTGAGGGTAACTCTTAGGGATTTGATATATCAAATCTGTAGCATGGGCAAGGATCCCCATCATAGTTGAAAGGAATAGGGTTTATGTATACGGATATTGCATCAAGTGACAATGGCACACACAGTCAGAATGGCGCACAAAAAAGTCGTGATGAACTTGTAAAAATTGCACCGACAGATAAGCTGGTCGATGAGCTATGGGCAGTTGCCGAGCAACGGAATGGGCGTGCCTATCGACGTTTGATGAAACAGCTAGATTGGACAGTTGCGAGCGAGGAACAAATTACCAAGGCCATCGGGATAACGCTTGGATATGTTGATTCAAAGCAAGCAGACTATCTCTCTCAAATCGCCATTGAACGATTCCCTAATAGCCAGCCCTTTGCCAATGTACGAAAGTTATTTGAGAAACCTACAGTACGGCGTATTAAACGTACATGGCCGCTCAACACGCCAGGTGCGCTAAAGGCATCTGCAGCATGGATACGCGAACACAACGATGACTATGAAATTGGGCATTGGTTGGCAGTTAAAAATGGTGAACTGATTGCTGATGCACCAACAAGAAATGAGTTCAATCAGATTATTGATTCACTTGGTGGACCAGAAATCTTGGCAAACGATACAATTATCCATAAGGTGATTTCGTAATGAGTACTCATTTACCATTGGGGTTGGATATCTTTGTCCAAGGCGCAGTAGAATATCTTGATCATTACGAAGATGATAAGACAGCGCGTATTGTGATCAATATCTATTTGGCGGATGATCTCAAACCTACGTCCTTTATTGTTGACACAGGCGCGCCTTGGTGTATTTTAGACCCTATTCTATTCGAGGAGGTTGCTCATTATGCCGAGCCGCTCGAGATGCATGTGATGCCAATGAGCATCCGCGGTATTACATATCAGGGGACGTTATATCGTTTACCGATACGCATACCAGCCGTTCTTGGTGAAACACAGGAAGTGGTCGCAACCGTTTTTATCCCCACCTTGCGGACAGGGGACCAATGGAGATTCCCAAACTTTATCGGGCTGGATGGTTTTCTGAATCGTATCCGTTTTGCTGTCGATCCTGCTAGTAACCTGTTTTATTTTGGTGAACTGATGTAATGAATAGACAAGGGTATCTGCTCTATAATTTAAGCGCAGAAGGATGTCTACGCAACAGATAAACTACACCCACCCAATCGCCACCACAGTCACATCCACCCCACTGACAGTCTCTGTCACCGATAGCTGCGTCAACACATCTTCATCCAACACAGGTACGAAGACGGCTAACGTCACGTAGTTCAGCCCCACACTGCGCGCATAGCGAGCGGCCTGTGTGCGATCCTTTTTGAGCATAGTCGCGGTGGAAAAGCTTTTCACCTCAATCAGACCAATTTGCTCGTGACCATTTCTGCGCCGCCGAATGTGCAGGTCCACCTGCCCATTGCCTGTCGGAAATTCTGGGCTGACGGATGCTGCACTGGCAAGCGCATCTTTAAGCCAAGCATAGAGGTGGAAATGCCCCACCGCTTCCATCAGTTGATAATCGGTTTTACGGCGTGGTTGGTCTTTCCACGGGTTGATGCCTTTTTCACGAAGTTGGGCTAAAAACTCTTTATAGCGTCGCAGCAGCGCGGGCAGATCGATTTTATTTGGGTCCGCAAATACATCGGTCAATTCATCTAGTGGGTGCAGGACCAAAATGGGATTGTCACGACCGACCAAAATCGTGCGAAAGGCGTGATAGAGCGTGTCCTGAATAAAAGGTGAGCTAAAACAACAGACCTCGGTAACTTCGCCATCATCAGCTTTCACCGTTTTGGAGGCGATGATACCATGCATATACAGGTAGTTCACTTGTGGATCATGAAAGGCAAAGGGTTGGTCCGACTGGCTATACAGTCTAGCAAGAAAGGGCAGATAATCTGGGTCCTGCGCCTTGGCAATTAAATTCAGCACGGTGTTGTTGGGTTCAACATAGCGAGCTTTGTGTTGCGTCCATTTCCAATTTTCCAGCGTAATCGGCTGTTCGGGCGTTGTATTAAATTTTTCGGTCAGCAATTCGCCAAACCAAGAAACCAGCCCAGGTTGTCCATTGGTGTCCTGATAAATGGCTTCCACCACGTTTGGTTCAATCAACTGACCACTTTCAGCTTGATATTGTTGATACATCTCCTGCACTTCGGTGCGGCTCAGATTGCCAACATGCAGCGACTTTTGCACATTAAAGGGCGAGCCGCGCTTACTTTCAATGCCCAAAACAGCGCGCACACCAATCAATGCCAATCCATGTAACCAATTTTCTTCACGATTCAGATACAACTCACGGAAACGACCCGCAATCCAATCCAGCAAAACAGGGGGCGCAGTATCAGCCTCATCAATCATCAAAATGAGCGGCGTCTGCCACAGTCCACCCTCTTTGGCAAAAAGTTGTGCAAATTCTTTCCAGGTTTGGATGATAGGGCTACCCGGCAGAGAGAGTTCCAAAACGTCTGTCAACATTTGTGGCAAAAGCGTTGAATTCCAGTGGTCTGGTGGTTGATCCTCCATGCCACGCAAATTCCCCAAGGAAAAGGTAAATACCGTAAATTGATCACCATATTTGGCTGGAATTTCGGTTTTCATCTGGCGCAGTAGCCATGTTTTTCCTGTTTGTCGAGGTCCCCAAATGGTAAAGTAATGTCCGCTTTTGCTTCGATTTCCAACAAGCTGGTTCAAGCAACGATCCACCATACATCTGCGATCTACCGCAAAGTGTTCTTCTATATCAACGGGACCATACGAATGAAAATGTCTCATCTATCAATATTCTCCAAGTTAATCCTGGGCTTCGCCAAATGGCTCCATCTCTATGACAAAACCGATATAGTGTTCAACTAAGGGCTGATTGGGGAACCCAAGTTTTTGTTGGCTGTCCATGATAGAGTGCAGTATACACCAATGTGGTTCCAATGAAAAGAACAGATGGACGGGGAAAGAGGCAAGGAGGTGTGCAATCTTTTGGCTTGGCTGGCAAACAGTATACTCTGACTGTTTACCCAACCTTACGCGGATCCAACGCATCCCGCAGTCCATCACCTACGTAGTTAATCGAAATCACCGTCAAGAAAATCATCAACCCTGGGAAGAACGCCATCCACCAATAGCCTTTGAGCATTTCATTTTGTGCACTGTTGAGCATATTGCCCCAGGTCGGCGTTGGTGGCTGGACACCAAAGCCAAGGAAGCTCAGACCCGACTCAGCAATAATGGTTCCGGCGACAGAAAGTGTGGCGGCGACGATGATAGGCGTGGCCGTGTTGGGCAGGACGTGGCGAAAGACGATGCGCAAGTTGCTGATGCCCAATGTACGTGCCGCTTCGACAAACTCTTTCTCCTTGAGTCCCAAAAATTGACCGCGTACAAGGCGCGATGTACCTGTCCACGAGAGGATGCCCAGAATGATAATGATGCCGCCGACGCCACCAAAGGCGCGCAGCATATCCATGCCGGGAAAGTCAACAGAGCGCAGCAGCAGCGTCATGATGATGAGCATAAAGAGGCGTGGCAGTGAGATGAAGAGGTCGGTCATACGCATCAACACGTTGTCGGTGCGTCCACCGTAGTAGCCAGCAATGGAGCCGACGAGTGTGCCAATGGTAATGCCAACGGTTGTGGCTAAGAGACCGATAGTCAGTGAGATGCGTCCGCCATAGAGGAGCCGTGTGAGCATGTCACGTCCCAGGCTGTCTGTACCCATTGGGTGGCTCAAGCTCGGTGCTTCATCGCGCGAACGTAGGTCTGGTACTTCTGGGTCATAGGGGCTAATAAAGGAGACTGAGGCAGAACCAAACATGAGGGCAAAGAGGACGATTGTGCCAACGACGGCCATACGGTGTCGCTTAAATTGATTCCATACAAGGCTACGCATTGAACGCTCTTCATGCGATGCCAAGGACAATTCGGGTGTTGTTATCTCGTTTTCACGTGGGGTGTTTTCAACTGTATCTTGTCTTGCTGTCATTGTCGTCATAAAACGCTCCGCGTCTTCCGCAAGCTCTACGGTAAGCAGATAAAATGCCCACCGAATGAGTTTGGCGTCTGCTATGAATTCGGCGTCTGCTACGCAAAGTACGCCAAGGCGCACTTTTGTTCTAGACTGGCTTTAGCAGGCCTTGCATAGCAGCATAGGATTTCAGTCCTATGTTCTACCCTCTCTGCGCCCTCTGCGCCCTCTGCGCTCTCTGTGGTAAATCCTTATTCTTACTCATAACGCACACGGGGGTCCAGATACGCATAGGCAATATCCGCAATCAAATTGAAGGTGATAATCAAGACCGCACTAAGCATCACAATCGCCATAATCACAGGGAAATCGACCCGTTCGGCAGAACGGAAAAAGAGCCGTCCCATGCCGGGCCATGAGAAGATAGTCTCGGTGAAGAGTGCGCCACCAAATAGCCCTGGCAGATCAAGTGCCAATACGGTGATGACAGGCGTGACCGCATTTTTAAGGGCATGACGTGTAATCACACGACGCTCATTTAGCCCTTTTGCACGGGCCGTGCGGATGTAGTCAAGATGAATGGTTTCCAGCATTTGCCCACGCATATACCGCGTATAGGTTCCTGCCCCAAATAGTCCCAGCATCAGGACGGGCAACACCATGTGTTGGGCACGCTGGAGAAAGGTCGGGTTGTCAACCCCGTAGGGAGCCATGCCACCACCGGGCATCAACGGTTTGCAGTCGATACAGTCCCAGAGATGCGACCACTGAAAGCCAAAGTTTGGACTGTTGGGGTTCTTGAGCCAGACATTGAAAACAATGATCAAGACCAGCCCAAACCAGAAGATGGGAATGGCTTGCCCGACAAAGGCAAGGAAGGTTGCGACGTGGTCAAAGAATGAGTATTGGCGTAGTGCGGAAATAATGCCAATCGGTATAGCGATGAGCAGTGTAAAGGCATAGGCGACAATCATCAATTGCAGCGTATTGGGCAGTCGATCCCCAAGCTCCTCCAGCACAGGCCGCTTGGTCACCAAGCTATAACCCCACTCCCCCTGCAACATCAACCCTGCCCACTCAACATAGCGTTCATACCAAGGTTGATTCAGCCCTAATTGCTCTTCAAGACGCGCAATATCCTCTGGTGTCAAGTCTGGATTCTCTTCAAACCCCGACATCAACCCCCCAGGCGCAGCCGAAATCAATGCAAAGACAATAAAACTAATGACGATCAACAACGGGAT
>JBCCFC010000074.1:0-19758 GCA_039029935.1 Chloroflexota bacterium | reverse complement strand
AGCCACAGGCTCTTGCCAAAACGACGCGGACGTAGAAAGAGGAGTTCTTTGCCTAAATCTTCCATGACAGGGATACGGTCTGTTCGATCCAGATAGAGATAGTTTTCGGTAATTAATGCATCAAAATCACGTACAGCATATGGTATTTTTATCATCAGGATGTTTTCTCCTCAATCACCACATCGAAATTTAGGTCATATAAAATAGAAATATGGTCAGACACAGCTACCTAGTTTTTATTAGGTAGCTGTGTCTGACCATATCAATTCCTTACTTATTTTATCATGAACCAAGTGATTCTGTCAAAGAAGCAACACCACCCACAACATCCTGTCCCAGATTAAAACGGATGACTCGTCGTCCTTCGCCAAGCAATGCCTGTGCATCACCCAGCGCTTGCGAATTCTTCAATACCCCAAAGCTCATGGTTGATGCCGTCTCACCCGCCTCGTCAGGAATATCCACATCCTCAATGGCGTCGGTGGTGAACTGAATGAATAGCCCGTTGCCACCATCACCCTTGTGCAGTTGACCTGTTGAATGCAGGAAGCGTGGTCCGTAGCCGACTGTGCTTGCTAATTTTAACTTATCGCGTAGTGCCAGTCGTAGCTCATTAACGGCTGCGTTGGCTTCAGCGGTTGGGTTGACATAGGCGTGAATGGAAATATAGTCGCCAGCTTTCGCCTGCGCTAGGAATGTCTCCAGCGACGCGGCGGTCAGTGGAGCCGTTTCACCTGCTGGTAGCTCACCCTTCTCCATATACTCGGCCACCATCTGACGCGCCAGCACTTTGGCTGACTCGACATTGGGCTGGTCAAAGGGCTGAATGTCGATGACATGGCTGGCAATAGCGGTTGCCACCTCCCAGAGGAAGAATTGCCCACCCAGGTCATAGAGGTCGGTGAGGGTCAAGGTGAGGACAGGCTGACCTGCGTCGATAAGGGACTGCACGGCAGCATCATGGGGATCAGCATTGTTTTCTGGCAAACGAAGATGTACAAACAGTCGGTCATCCCTATAGACATCTGGCGATCCCACTGCTTCGCCCACAACAGGGAGAATGCCCTTGCCTTCTTTGCCTGTACTTTCAGCGATTAACTGCTCGACCCAATCGCCAAAAGATTCAATGGCGGGCGAGGCAATAAAGGTGATTTTGTCGCGTCCCGCTTTGGCAAGTACACCCATAATGATACCAATTTTTGTACCGAGATTCTCAGTGTCCTTTCCTGCCCCTTGACTCGCATTATTACAGGACATCACCGCTGCCCGATCTAACAGCGTCGCCATGTCCACGCCAACCAACCCCGCAGCCACCATGCCATAATAGGATAAGGCTGCATAACGTCCGCCAATGTTGGGGTCGTTAAGGAAGGTTTCACGGAAGTTAAATTTCTGCGCAATGTCCTCCAATCGGCTCCCCGGATCGGTGATAGCGACAAAATGTTGACCCGCATTTTCTGCACCCAGAGTGTCAACTATACGGTTGTAGAAATACTTAAAGCCCGAGAGCGTCTCTACGGTTCCACCTGATTTGGTGGCGACGATGATTAGCGTCTTGCTCAACTCAATGTTACTCTCTAGATCACGCAGCATATCAGGGTCTGTGCTATCAAAAATAGTCACTGCCAGATAGTCATTATCAGGTCCAGCAGGCTTGCCATAGACTTTCTGGAAGACTTCGGGCGCAAGACTAGAGCCACCCATGCCGAGTGCGACAACACGCTCATAGCCATCGCTTTTAACAGCATCGACCAGTGCTGTGATGCCTGCGATGTTTTCACGCATGTTGACAGGGCTATGCAGCCAGCCCAAGCGATTGGTAATTTCGGTGGGGTCGGGTCGCCAAACGGTGTGGTCATGGTCCCAAATGCGAGAGACGATAGAGCCGTCCTGTGCAGCGGTTATGGCCGCGTCAATATCTGCCTGATAGTTGTCTACGTTGTTGATACCCAATGTTGTTGTGAGTTGACTCATTTTCTATTCCTTATGAATGACAAGGTAAGTTGATGTTTCGTGATAAGAAGATTGGACCAATCTAAATACCTCAATTCTCTAATCCATAACAGGCCGCACCAAAGAGTGCGGCCTGTGCATTTAAGATAACATAGACGGGTGTCTTTTCCAACACTGGCGAGAGTCTGCCCTTGTCCAAGAAGCGCTCCATAAATCGCCCCTGCTCAATCGAGGAGAGGATGCGTGGCGGGATGCCACCACCAAGATAGACACCACCCGTTGATAGCACCTTGAGTGCAAGGTTGCCCGCCTCTGCCCCCATGAGGGCAATAAACAGGTCGAGCGTCTGCGCACATAAGCTGCAATAGTTTTCTGGATTTGTCTCTTTGCTCAACGCGGCGTTGACAATGATGGGTGTGATGTCGCTTGCCTCCGCCAGTGCCGCCGCCAACCATGCAGGCTCTTCGCCAGGATTGCGGCTTTTGAAAAATTCATAGATATTGGGGATGCCAATGCCTGAACACACACGCTCCCAGCTTACATGTCCTTGAAATTTCTCAAACAAAAATCGCCACAGCTCTGCTTCCAATAGATCATTGGGCGCAAAGTCAGCATGTCCCCCTTCGGACGGATAGGCGCGGTAATGACGGCCATTATGCACCAAGTACGCCTCACCCAGCCCCGTCCCCGGTGCAAAAACTGCGATGGGACCAGTAGGGTCGGCCTGAGCATCGTTGAGGACATGCAAGTCCTCTGGCGGCAGATTGGGTACAGCCGTTGCCACAGCCACCAAGTCATTGATGAGGTCCACGCGTTGTAGATTGAGCGTTTCGGCCAAGTGGGTTTCGCTCATCACCCAAGGCAAGTTGGTGATGGTTGCGTTGCCACCCACGACCGGACCCGCGACACCAAAACAGGCACGGTCAACGGTGTACTCAACATCCTGTAAAAATTCAGTGGTTAACGCTTCTAGGCTATCATACGCCCCACTCGGCAGCGTCGCCTCTTGCAAAGGCGCACCCGGCCCTGCCTCTGCGGAAATAATCGCTAGGCTCGTCTTTGTCCCCCCAATATCGCCAGCGAGTAGATACGACATAGTTCGTGTACTCTCCTTTTTTTGTGTTGTAATTGTATAAACAATAGCGTTCGTTCAGGACCATTATACACGACCAAGCAACGATACCACTGTGAGCCAAGTAACGCATAGACACGTTGTAGAGTCAACTCGATGTGTCCAACTGATGAGGCGATTTGATTTTGATATCACCAAGGCCCATCAAGAGACCTTAGTTGATTGCATCCATGTTGACTTGCTCTGCCTGCAAAAAGTGCATGAAATTGTTCAACCCGACATCTAACGCCTGCTGAAACCGTTCATCTACATCAAACCAGTCCTCCAGCCAAAGCCCATTCACACGTAACGTCGCCTCCTGTCGCTCCAGCTTGGCATCCATACGTCCGACAAGCTGGTCGCCATATAAAATCGGTAGCGTATACGGACCATATTTCCGTTTGGCAGCGGGTTTATAAATCTCCCAGATATAGTCAAAGCCAAAGAGTTTGGCGGCTCGACCGCGTGCGCTTACAAACTCCAGCGGAGAGAAAAAGGTCACTTCATCCAGGGTGGTTGTGCCAATCGGTTGCCATTGGGCGGGCACTTGGCCTGCTTCTAGCTCGTTCAGAATGCCTTCATCTTCTTGCCGAAAATAGTGTTGCTCGCGGGCATCTTCAACACGTACTGATGACACTAAACCCGTTTCCTGCAACTCAGCCAACTTTGCATTGGCCTCTTGCGCCGTCACAGGACGCTCGATATACCCTTTCCATGTGTTACGAAAGGAGCGCGCTGTGACAAAACCAAGGTGAGAGATGGCCTTACACGCAAAAAATACTTCTGCCTCCGCATCCGTCGCCGTGTGTTGCAGATGTGCTGGTGCGACGTTCTCTAGAAAATCATAGACACGTTCCTTGCCCTCACGCCGTGCCGTCATTAACTCACCCGTCAGCCACAGATAATAGAGAGCCACGCTCGTGTCCTTGCTACCGCGATAATGATTCACAGTCTCGCCCTTCATGTCACGGTTACGCACGGGGCCACGCTGCCGCACCTCTTCACGCACCGTATTGATAAGTGCAGTATTATCTGCGAAAAATTCAGACCACCGCTTCTCTGACTTCTTGCGCGCCATTACCACGCGCCAATAGGGCAACTCGATCATGGGATAGATCATCAACCCGCCCCCATAGTCAAAGAATCGGCGTTCCTGTTCGATTAATTGCGAGAGGTAATCAGAGTTGTACGCTGCCACACGCCCCCAAAGTACGATGTCCGCGCTGGGTGACACAATCGAAACGGGGTCGATCTGCACCGCCTCCACCGTTTGCAATGCCTGAGCCACACCCTCACGTCCTGTCCAACGTCGCCCCGGCCATAGCCCTTGACGGCCTAGAATGTAACGACGGCGTGTTTGTTGTGAAATTTGTTGTATCATAGATATTCCTATATGGTGAGAGGGATCAGACTCACCCAGACCGAATCGTCAAATCCACATCCGCAGGCGTAAAGTAGAGTTGCGCATTGCCATCACTCAGGAATGACAACGCCTCTTGCTTGCGCAATGTGTTGAAAATCGCCACTTTATCAGCGGATGGAAGCTCCTCACCCAGCCCATCTAAAAAGGCGCGGACACGCAACGCCTCAGTTTCACCCTCTATTGCACCTTCAATCTGTGCATGTTGACGACGCAGTTCAAGCAGTTGGGTGCGCTGCTTCTCAGCCTCAATCTTCCCTTGCATCTGTTTGAGGCTGACTTCATTTTCACTCTCTTGCTTTTGCAGTCGATTGATACGGTTGGTGGTCTCGTTGATGATTTCTTGTAGTACCTTTTGGGTACTCGAACTCTTGCTGGCAACCGAGCGCACTTCGACGGCGTGAAGCAGCACACCACGATTGGCATAGAAAGACGTATCTCCATCCAGGATGGTCATACGGATAAGTTCGTTGAAGGAAGCCAGAAATTCTTCAAGCGTGACTTTGGAGACAGCCTGTAGAATCGCACTACGGGCATGGGAACAGATATCACCCGGTGTGTCATCCGTGGTGGCGATCATGGTTTCGAGGTTGTCGATCTCCCAGAAAAAGGTGACGCCCAGCACCAACTCCACATTATCACGGGTACGTGCTTCAAACTCATACCACATAAACTTGGGGCGCAGGTCAAACTTGGTGATGTGCAGGTTGCGCTGCTCTTTGTGGATACCACTCGACCACCATACATCCATCAATTCGTGATGAGGCTGTAAAAAGAAAGCGCGCTCTTTATCTGTCCCATGTCGAAAGAGATAACGGCCATGCTCATCTTTAATAATGATCGCCTCATTGTCCTCCAAGCGAATGCGGCTACGGACCTCAACGATTTCTTGGTCCGCGGTGGGGATAAAGACCTGCTTGTCTGTGACCAAGGATAGCTGACCACTCTGGATGTCTCGAATCAGAACTGCCGTTTCATCATCCAGATTCACACCCGTCTGTACGCGTTGTGTCACCTTTTCGGTTGGCTCTAAATAGGCTGTGGCTTCCCCACGCACCACGCGCTCAATACCTGTCTGTTTATCTAACAAACGTACATACTCATTCTTCTTGAGAACCAAGCCGTGACGCTCCTCCAGTACTTCATCTTCGGCATTCATGAAAAAGAGTGAGGGGCCATAGACATTGCGCAACTCTCCAGAGAGCGTGTTGCGAACCAGCAGGTAATCGGTTGGCCCCAGTGTAATTCCCTCACGCCGTTCAACCTGCCACAGTGGCGGAACGAATACAGAGCGCGGACCATTGATCACAAACTGGCGTGTAAAGGCTTGCACCAATAGCTGCTCATCTTCTTTGAGAAAGAAAAATCTTGGGAAAATCATCTGTTATCCCCCTGAGTTTACAGAATATTCAACATTGTTCGTAACGTTGGTAGTAGTGCTACAAATAAGATAGTGACAACGACGGTTAGACTAATCACGGCAATCGCCAGACGGCGACGGCTGGTAGAACTGTAGGGCAAATGGGTGATGATGTCAAGCAACAGGGACGCAAAAAAAAACGAGGTGAGTCATTCACCTCGTTTTTAAGCTTAAGGATTGGATATCTGTGATTTTGTCGGATTAGGATGATAACTCAACTTCAACACCTTTGATCAATGTAATCACATCCATCTCCAGCGCGCCAGCAATCCGTTCGGCCGTTTTAAAAGTAATGTTCCGGTCGCCAGATTCGACACGAACAAGATAGGTTTTGTTCATGCCAGACTTTTCCGCCAATTCAGCCTGTGTCATATCCATGGCGCGCCGAATTGCACGGACGCTTTTGCCAAAACGATGTGCAATCCCTGTTATTTGAGTTTCGTTCTGCATATTTTCCATATAACTATTCTTCTCACTAAACTATACAATCACCTACGCTGATCAATCTAATGATAAACGGTGTAAATGATCCAAAAAAGGACAATCGTTGATGATGGAAAACATTGTACAAACTTTTTGCATTTTCTCCAAATTCCTTATACGATTAACGAATAAAAAATTTTACTTGTATTATATAGCTCTATAAAAAGAATAAACCCACTATGAGCAAATGCTCATAGTGGGTTTATTCCCTCGTGATTTACACTATGAAGTGTATGGCTAAATCATCTACTTATCTCGACGGCGGCGATCTACAAGTGTCAAGCCACCCAAACAGACAATCACAAGTAGTGACATCACCATCGTACCCCATCCTCTCCCCTGTTGCGACATACCAGTGGTAGGTAGCTCGAGCGGTGGTGGTGGCGTAGCGAGTGCGCTTGGGCTACTATCCGATTGCGCTGTATCAGTCCCTGTATCACCAGCTTCCGTTCCAGTGTCACTAGTACCAGTGTCACCAGCACCAGCGTCACCAGCACCAGCGTCACCAGTACCAGCTTGCTCTGTATCAGCCTGTGTTTCCCCAGCACCATCATCCGTACCAACAATACCACGGGTCGAGGGTGTTTGGTCCGCTGGAGCAGCATCAGATTGTGCAGAACCATCGACATCCGCTTGTGCTGTCGCTGTCGGTGGTGGCGTGAACGTTGGCGTCAGCGTTGGTGTAAATGTCGCCGTTGGCACGGGTGTTTCTGTGGCGGTCGGTGTTGGCGTCTCGGTTGGTGTTGGCGTCGGTGTTGGTATAGCCACGTCCGCACGTGTAATCGCAGACGATTCAACCACCTCACCATCCTCTGCTACAGACCGAATAATGATATTATAACGGCCAGAACGCTCAAACTGGATAACGGTTGACCAGCGACCATTTTCATTTGGTGTCGCAATGGCAGCAACTGTACCGTTCACCACAACATGGATCATTGTCGTTGGGTCCGCAGTCCCACTTAAGCGCAGTTGGTCGCTCTTTACCTCCGCATCAAAGGCATACAGGTTGAACACGGCAGGCAGCAATGTTGCCGTTGGTGTTGGTGTATCCGTTGGCGTTGGTGTACTGGTTGGCTCAGGCGTATCTGTTGCAGTTGCTGTTGGTGTATCCGTCGGCGTTGGTGTATATGTAGCCGTTGGTGTTGGCGTCTTGGTTGGCACAATTGCTCGCACAATGGCTGACGAACCGATGACTTCACCCAGCGAGTCCACAGACTGTACAACAATATTGTAGCTGCCCGGTCCATCAAACGGAATCGTCATTGACCAGCCACCATCTTCACTGACCTCGGTTGTATCAATCAATCGACCATTGACCAGAATACGCACAACCGTTGTCGGATCAGAAATACCGCTTACCTTTATATTATCGCCAAGTACCTCCGCATCAAAGACAGACAAATCAAAGATTACAGGCAACAGTGTTGCTGTTGGCGTTGCTGTCTCTGTCGGTGTTGGTGTATGGGTTGGTACAGGTGTCGCTGTCACCGTATCCGTCGGTGTTGCCGTTGGTGTATGGGTTGGCACAGGTGTCGCTGTCGCCGTGTCAGTCGGTGTCGCTGTTGGCGCAGGGACCCGTGCGCCCAAGATAGCCGATGAGACAACAGAGACACCATCAGCCCCAATTGATTGGACAACAACGTTATAGGACCCTGGTTTATCCAACTCAATGCTTGTAGACCAGTTGCCATTTTCATCAACTGTGACATCAGCCGCCACTTGACCATTCACCAAAATCCGTACTGACGATTCTGGCATTGCGCTACCACTCACCGCCAACATGCCATTGTTGACCTCTGCGTCAAATGGCAACAGATTAAACACAGGTGGTGGCGGTGTTGGTGTATCCGTCGCTGTCGCCGTTGGTGTTGGTGTGTCTGTTGGTGTTGGTGTGTCTGTCGGCACAGGTGTGTCTGTCGGCACAGGTGTATCTGTGGGCACTGGTGTATCCGTTGGCGTTGCCGTTGGAATGCTGATCATTGACGGCAGTGTGGTCATTTCAACCTCGCCATCGGCATTCAATAAGTTCACGCTAATCGCATACTTACCCGCTTCATCAATCACATCCGCATCGGCCAAATTATATACCCATTTGCCATTGTCATCGACTGTGACTGTATCAACCACAACACCGTCAACCACAACCTCAAGCTGATACCCTGGCTCACCAGTGCCAGCAAGCATCAAATTTGCATCACCACTATCTCCATTACTGCCAGCACCATTCTCGCCAGCATAGCTAGCATCAATGCTGTCTTGTAGTGATGACGAGTCAATCGATGGTGCAACAGGTGTATTGGTTGCCGTTGGTTCCGGTGTTGCTGTATCAGTCGCCGTCGCTGTTGGTACAGGTGTTGCTGTATCAGTCGCCGTCGCTGTTGGTACAGGTGTCGCTGTATCAGTCGCCGTCGCTGTTGCCGTTGGTACAGGTGTATCTGTTGGTGTTGCCGTTGGTGGAACGACACGTGCGCGTAGGATAGCCGACGACTCTACCGTTTCGCCATCCTCACCAATCGACTGCACCACAATATTATATGACCCTGATTTTTCTAGTTCGATAGATGCGGACCAGCCACCATCTTCATCCACAGTTGACTGAGCGGCGGTCTGTCCATTGACCAAAATGCGGACGAATGTATCCGGCTCACCGAGACCGCTCATATCCAAAACGCCATTTTTAACCTCCGCATCAAATGGCGAAAGGTTAAAGACAGGTGGCAGTCCCGTCGCTGTTGCAGTAGCAGTCGGCTCTGGTGTCACAGTATCCGTTGCCGTTGCAGTCGGCTCCGGCGTCACAGTATCCGTTGCCGTTGCAGTTGGCTCTGGTGTGGCAGTTGGCTCCGGCGTTGCTGTAGGTTCAGGTGTCGCTGTATCTGTCGCAGTTGCGGTTGCTGTCGCAGTTGCGGTTGCTGTCGCAGTTGCGGTTGCTGTCGCAGTTGCGGTTGCTGTCGCAGTTGCGGTTGCTGTCGCAGTTGCGGTTGCTGTCGCAGTTGCTGTCGCAGTTGCTGTTGCTGTCGCAGTTGGTGCGACAATACGTGCGCGCAAGACAGCAGATGACAACACTCTTTGACCGTCTACATCCATCGACTGGACGACAACGGTGTAAGCACCTGGCTCGTCTAGCTCAACAGCCGCATCCCAGCGACCATTATCATCCACAGTTACATTGGCTCTTTCTTGCCCTCGGACCAAGATGCGTACCGATGTATCTGGTTTGGCACTACCTCGAATCGCCAGTACACCATCCTTGACTTCCGTATGTAATGGTAATAGATTGAATATGGATGGTCGAGAGGTTGCTGTTGGCTCCTGAGTCGCTGTGGCTGTGTCAGTTGCTGTGGCAGTGGCAGTTGCTGTCGCTGTGGCAGTTGCTGTCGCAGTTGCTGTCGTTGTCGGTTCAACGGTCGCTGTGGCCGTAGCGGTCGGTTCAGCAGTTGCGGTCGGGATATTGACAACTTCTGGTAAGGATGTGAATACCGTATTGCCTTCTTCATCCACAACATTCAGGCTGATTGCATACTTGCCTGGTCCATCCAAATTGATGTTATATGCCCAATTGCCTTCTTCATCCACCGTCACATCATCAACCACAACACCATCAATCAACACTTGTACGGTTGACCCTGGCTCGCCTTGACCGGATAATTGTGTTGCACTGTCGCCTGCTGCATCTGCATTACCTACATCACTATCTGCATCTGCACTCAAAAGGCCAAACGATGGGAACACAAAGCTCAACGGAATAACGGTTGGTTCAGGTGTTGCCGTGCTGGTCGGTGTTGCCGTGGCTGTGGGTACAGGTGTATCAGTGGGCACAAGTGTATCCGTTGGCTCAGGCGTTGCCGTTGGCTCAGGCGTTGCCGTTGGCGTGGCTGTCGGAATATTGAGAATGATTGGCAGAGATGTATACCCCAATGTACCATCATCCTCTTTGACGCGTATACCCACAGCATATTTACCTGGTTCGTCAAAGGTGGCCTCATAGGACCACGTACCATTCTTCGCAACCATGACTTCATCTGCAACCTCGCTATCAATCAGAATTTGTAGCGTGGTGTCAGCAACACCCGTTCCCTCCAGAGTTGTCTCACCCACAGACATGAGAATGGGTAATTTATAGATATCCAACACTGGTGGACGTGTTGTGGCCGTTGGGATGCTGGTCGAGGTCGGCGGTGCAGATGTTGCTGTGTTGGTTGGCTCTGGCGTGGCCGTTGGCTCTGGCGTGGCCGTTGGCACGAGTGTATCCGTTGGCACGGGTGTATCCGTTGGTGTAGCCGTTGGAATGCTGACAATTGAAGGCAGAGATGTGAAGAGTACATTGCCCGCCTCATCCACAACATTCAAGTTCACAGCATATTTGCCTGGCCCATCTAAATTGACATCATAAGCCCATGCGCCATCATCGCCAACGATGACCTCATCAACAACAACACCATCGACCAGTATCTGAACAATCGCTCCTGGCTCACCTGCACCCATTAGCTGAGTCTGGCCTTCTGTACGACTCGTCCTTGATGTTGGTACAGACAAGTCAAAGCTCAGTGGAATGGCGGTTGCTGTATCCGTTGCCGTGGATGTCGGTTCTGGTGTCGCAGTCGGCTCTGGTGTCGCAGTCGCTGTCGCCGTATTCGTATTGGTAGGCGTAGACGTTGCTGTCGGCACAGGTGTGGCCGTTTCTGTGGCGGTCGCTGTCTCAGTTGGGGTAGCCGTTGGAATGCTCACGATTGAAGGCAGTGATGTAAAGAGGACATTGTCCTCCTCATCGACCATATTCAGGCTCACGGCATACTTGCCCGGTTCATCCAAATTTATGTCATAATGCCATGAGCCATCCTCCTCCACAACCACTTCATCAACCACCTCACCATCCACCAATATCTGAACGGTTGACCCTGGTTGACCTTCACCCGACAATGGCGTCTGCCCATCAACGGTGCTATCAGTCCGATCTGCTGCCGATAAGGACAGGTTAAAGCTCAATGGAACCATTGTTGCAGTTGCGGTTGGTTCAGATGTGGCCGTGGCCGTACTGGCTGGCATAGGGGTGTCTGTGGGCACAGGTGTATCCGTCGGCACAGGTGTCGCTGTAGGCTCAGGTGTATCCGTTGGCACGCTGGTTTCAGTCGGTGTGGCCGTTGGAATGCTCAGAATAGATGGCAACGATACATAACTGTATTCGTTATCATCCTCTTTGACACGCAACACAACTGCATACTTGCCTGGCTCATCAAAGGTCACATCATAGGACCATGTGCCATCCTTGGCAACCATGACCTCATCAACTACCTCATCGTCAATCACAATTTCTAGTGTGGAGCCAGCAACGCCTGTTCCCAGCAACGTTGTCTCACCGACATCCATGCGCACAGGTAATTTATAGATATCCAGCATTGGACGGCGTGGTGTCGCCGTGGCAATGCTTGTTGACGTTGGCTCTGCTTCCACTGGCTCTGGGGTATAGGTCGATGTTGCCGTGCGTGTTGGCTGTGGCGTTGGAATCGAAATCATCACTGGTGGTGAGACATTGACCACATCGCCATCTTCATCCAACATGTTGACTGAGATTGCATGACGCCCTGGCTCTGTAAAGGTGACAGGCAGTTGCCATACACCCTCTTCATCTACATCAACAATATCAACAGGTTCGCCATCAACCAGAACCTCCACCTGTGTATTGGGCATGCCCGACCCTTTCAGCCGAATTTGCCCCACTGTCAAATCATTGGACAAGCCAAAGAGTTCAAAGGTTGGCGGTGTTGGGCGTGGCGTCTTGGTTTCGGTTGCTTCCGGTGTTGGTGTATCCGTCGGCACTGGCGTTTCCGTCGGGGCTAGTGTCTCTGTTGGCAACGGTGTATCTGTTGGCACTGGCGTCGCTGTCGGTGCGGCAGTGGGGAGCAGCACAATAGATGGCTCGGTGGACTGCACGACATCGCCATTTTCATCCAACAGATTCAAACTCAGAATATATTTGTCTGCATCACCAAAGGTGTCATTCTCAGCAAAATTATAGGACCAGTTACCATCGTCGCCGACAGTTACAGTATCTACAACCTCACCATCAACCACAATCTCAATCTGTGAACCAGGCGCACCTGTTCCATCCAACATAGCAGATGCATCATCCGCGCTATCATTGCTTCTTGCCTGCGCACTATTATCTTGTTGATCGCTTGCGCCAAAGCCCGCCAAGAAGCCAGACAGATTTAGCACAGGCGGTATAGGCGTGTCCGTCGATGTGGCCGTTGGCACAGGTGTATCTGTTGGTACTGGTGTATCTGTCGGTACAGGTGTATCCGTTGGTACTGGTGTGTCCGTTGGTACTGGTGTGTCCGTTGGTGCTGGTATATCGGTGGAGGTCGGCATCGGTGTATCCGTTGGTGTTGGACTTGGCGTGTCCGTTGCCATCGGTGTGGCTGTCGCAACAATAATCGACGATGGTATGATGGGTGCTGAGAGCGTGTTACCATCTTCATCCATCGACATTAAACTGAGAGCATAGTTGCCCGGAATCGTCAGCGTGCGATTGAGTGACCATGTGCCGCTGTTGTCTACAGTAGTTACATCGCCCAAGTCTAGGCCATTGACCAAAAGCTGTACCTGTGTGCCAGGTTCGCCTTCACCCATCAAGAAAACAGTTTCGTTGCCCAGTGCATCGACATTAAAGATCAACGGTTCTGGTGTTGGCGTCAAGGTCGGAGCAATCACGGTGACAGTAATCGGCTGCGCAGTGACGGTGATGACTTGTGTCACGGTCTCTGTAATAATTTCTGGGGTTGGCAATGGCAGTGGTGTGGGTGTCGGGATCGAGATAAAGGTTGGCAACGTTGTATCTGTTACCTGACCATCCTCATCCAATGTATTTAAACTCAAGGCATAGGTTCCGCCCTCGTCAAAGGTGGTACTCATGTCCCAAGAGCCATTCGGGTCTACATCCGTGCTATCGACACCTGCGCCATCCACAAGCAGTTCCAACGTTGTCTCTGGCTCGCCAGAACCGCTTACATTGACAACATCCCCCAAGGTGATCTCGGTTGGCAGTGATGACATATCGATGACGGGCGCAATTTGTGTCGCGGTTGGTACTGGCGTTGAGGTTGGCGGCACGGTCGGTGATGGTGTGGGTTGAGAAACACTTGGGGTGGGTGTTGCGATAATGATAGAGGAAGGGATAATCAAGGCGGGCAATGGACCACCTTCGGCATCGGTCGCGCGTAGCGTCAGCGCATATGTGCCTGGCTCATTTAGCTCACGATCAAGTTCCCAAGCCCCATTTTCATTGACGACCGCAACATCGCCTTCGTGAACACCATCAATAAACAAGTTAATCAACGTACCTGATTCTCCAGAACCTTTGAGTTGTACAACATCGCTGTCGCGTATATCGACATTAAAGGTCAGAGGCTCCGGCATCATAGCACCAGTGTTGGCTGGGGTTGGCACAGGTGTCACCGTTGCCATGCCGACATTGAGCGGTGGTACTGTGTCGAGCAATGAGCCATCATCTGCATCCAACTCATGGACACCAATACGATAATAGCCGGCATCCTTAAAGAGTGTACTCAATACCCACTTGCCATCGGCATCAACATCGGCTGTTTCCACTGGTCCCATGCTATTAATGGACAAGCCCACCGTTGTGCCAGGGAAGCCCTCGCCTGTTAGTGTGATCACCTGATTCTCAAGCACAGCAATATCAAGTTCATAGTTCGTAGCCGATTGCAGAAACTCGTTTGCGTCTGGCATCTGCGAGTGCGCAATCAACTGAATACCGTGGGATGGCTCGGCAAACTGCGTCTGCGCGCTGTCCGGTGTAAAAGTGCTATCGGCATAGAACCAAGTACCATCGTCGTTGAATGTTTTGATACGCAAATCAAGCGTAGCAAGCACAGGCTGTGTCACAGAGTCCGCCCAAGAAGTGCTATCGTCCGTCGAAGATTCTTCCGGCGATGTATCTTCTTGAGATGTGTCTTCTGGGGCATCTGACGTGATGATGTCCATTGTCAACAGGACAACACGCTCAGGCAACAGATTGCCATCCGCATCCAAGGCATTGAGCGTCAGCGTGTGTGTGCCGGATTCATCAATGATGGCGTCAAGTTCCCATTGACCATTTTCATCGACAGTCACTGTCTGACCACTGATCTCGCCATCTACCAAGAGTTCAACCTGATTGCCTGGTGTACCAGAACCAGCCAACAAAATAGATTCGTGACTGGATGCACTAATCAGGAATGACAGCGGCTCTGGCGTTGGTTCTCCCTGAGCAGATATGCCTTCATCAGCTACATCTACAACTGTGGTATCATTTGATTCATCCACATTGGACGTGGTATCCGTATCCTCAAGCCCGGTAGCACCAATGCCGGAATCAACTGTCACAGTAATCACCTGCGTAATAATCTCTGTGACAGATTGTGTAACCACCTCTGTAACTGTGATAACAACAGGTGTCGGTGATGGTGCAGGTGTCGGTGTCTCGGTTGGCGTACTGGTTGCGGTGGGGACAGGTGTGGGAATCGTGATGAAGGTTGGCAGCGTTGTGTTTGTGACCTCACCCTCTCCATCGAGCGTGTTCAAACTCAGAGCATAGATGCCACCCTCATCAAAGCGCGTACTCAACGCCCATAGACCCTCAGTATTGACCGTTGTGCTGTCAACACCAATGCCATCTACCAGCAGTTCAACCTCAGTTGCTGGTTCACCAGAACCACTTAAGTTGATCACATCACCAATCTCAATCTCGTCTATCGCGACTGCGCCACCATCAGCATCCTCCAAAAGACTCAGGTCGATCATTGGTATAATTGGCGTGGCTGTTGCAGTGGCTGTTGGTTCAGGCGTAGCTGTTGCTGTTGGCATAGCCGTCTCAGTCGCCGTTGGTGTGGATGTACTGGTAGGCTCAGGCGTAGCAGTATCGGTCGCTGTGCTGGTTGGTTCTGGTGTAGCAGTCTCGGTCGCTGTAGCCGTCGGCACAGGTGTGGCTGTGGGTACAGAAATGTAGGTTGGCAGTGTTGTGTCGGTGACATTGCCATCCTCATCCACTGTGTTCAGACTCAACCCATAGTTGCCACCCTCTTCAAAGGTTGCACTCATTGCCCACGCGCCATCAGTGTCTACGGTTGCAGAGTCAACACCGTCGCCATTCACCAGCAATTCCAGCATTGTGTCTGGCTGGCCTGAACCACTCAGACTGACTTCTTCACCGATCACAAATTCGGTGTCAAGCGCGCTGGCATCAATCATCGGTGGTATGGGTGTTGCCGTTGGTGGAGCAGTTGGTGTGGGTGTTTCGGTTGGCGTAGCCGTTTCAGTCGCAGTTGCCGTCGGTTTAGCGGTAGCCGTGCTAGTTGGGGTATCAGTTGGAGTAGCAGTATCAGTTGGTGTAGGTGTATTGGTTGATGTGGGCGTTGGTGTCATTGTCAGCGTCGCCATACTCATGCGTAACGGCAACACGGTATCAGACGTAGTTTCGCCTGCGTCGTCAAGTTCAACTACTCGAACTTGATATTTACCCGGTGTTGTCACCAATGTTTCGAGTACCCATTCACCATTTTCATCTACCTCAGTTGTCACTGCCGGCTCAAGCCCGTTTAAGGATAGACCGAGCATCATTCCAGGTGTGCCAGTTCCCGTCGCCGAAATGACCTCGCTTTCTAGGATAGTCATATCAAAGGCATAAGTTACAGGCGTTGGTGTCGCCGTATTGGTTACAGTTGGTTCTGGTGTATGTGTTGACGTGGCTGTCGGCGTTGTTGTCGGCACAGGTGTGACCGTAGCGACATCAACCACCGATGGGATAACCGTGATCCCCTCTAGTTCGTTACCATCCACATCCAACGCATCCAAGCGCAATGTATATCTGCCGGGTATATCCAATGTCTTGGTCAGCGACCATTGACCGTCTTCACCCACCTCAACAACATCGCCCATGTCCAGCCCGTTGAGGCGTAAACCAATCTGGGTACCCGGTGCCCCTGCACCCGCTAAGGAGATGATGTTCGGGCTAACCACATCGACATCAATCTCAAGTGCAATAGGTGTAGCAGTCGGTGTCTCGGTCGGCGTAGCAGTTGCTGTCTCGGTTGGCGTAGCAGTTGCTGTCTCGGTTGGCGTGGCAGTTGCCGTTGACGTAGCAGTTGCCGTTGACGTAGCAGTTGCCGTTGACGTAGCAGTTGCCGTTGATGTGGCTGTTGCTGTTGCTGTCTCGGTTGGTGTAGCGGTCGGTGTTTCAGTGGATGTGGCAGTTGGCACAGGCGTGGATGTTGGCACAGAGATATATGTTGGCAGCGTCGTATCAGTAACATTGCCGTCCTCATCCACTATATTGAGGCTCAGGCCATAGTTTCCACCCTCATCAAACGTTGTATTCATTGCCCATGAGCCATCGCTGTCAACCGTGGTTGAGTCAACGCCATTACCATTAACCAACAATTCCAGTGTATCGTTTGGCTGACCGGAACCATTCAGACTGATTTCTTCACCAATGGCAAACACTTGCTCCAGAACACTTACGTCAATCACAGGTGCAATGGGCGTTGCAGTCGGTTCTGTTGTTGGCGTTGCCGTATCAGTGGCAGTCGCTGTTGGTGTGCTGGTTGGTTCTGGTGTAGCTGTGGCTGTCGCGGTTTCGGTTGACGTTGCAGTCGGCTCGGGCGTAGCTGTCGGCTCAGGTGTTGCAGTGGGTACGCTAAAGATGGATGGTAGCGATGACTGGATGATTTCACCAATCGAGTTAACCAAGTTGAGTCGGATTGAATGTTGGCCGGGCTCGTTAAGTTCGGCATCATAGGACCATGTCCCATCTTCACCGATAGTGACTGTATCGACAACCTCGCCATCAATGACGACTTCGATTTCAGAGCCGGGTTCTCCCGTCCCTTCTAATGTAGACGCGCCCAAACCAATACGGTCGAGGAACCCTGACATATCAAATGAAGGCAAAATCGGTGTGACCGTTGGCTCTATAGTCGTCTCCTCAGAAACAGTGTCAACAGCAGATGTTGTATCTGCCTCTGATTCTGTCTCGGTCTCAGTCGCTTCAGTCGATTCTTGTGCGGCCTCTTCGTCCGCAACTGCAGCTTCTTCGCTAGAAGGTTCAGTTTCGACAACCTCCTCATCTTCTGTTACGTCAGCGGTGTCACTGCTCGTATCAGCCGTGTCACCATCTACCGTGGATTCTTCATCTGTGTTAGACTCTGTGGCCTCATCGACTGATTCTTCATCTGTATTAGACTCTGTACCATCCTCAATAGTGCCATCCTCGACAGTACTATCCTCGACAGTACTATCCTCGACAGCCATGTCGGTATCAGCAGCATCCTTATTGGCTGATTCTTCGTCTATGGTATTAGCAGCAGATGTCATCCCTGTATCAGACGTTGTTGTTCCATCATCTGTAGATGTATTAGCATCAGTCGTGTCATCGGTCACTGTCGTTTCATCGGAATTGCCATCGCTTTCTGTTGTAGAGGTTTCGGTCACAACATCACCAGCGGGGTCTACACCTGTGTCAGATTCTGTTGTTTCATCGCCCGCTGTTTCATCATTGACAGCGTTCTCAGTCGATGAATCAGCAACGTCATCTGTAGCAGCCGTTTCATCAGCCTCGCCGTCCCCCCCGATCATAGATGGGTCGGTTGCACTGTCATCAGTTGCACTGTCATCAGTTGTACTGTCATCAGTTGTACTGTCATCAGTTGTACTGTCATCAGTTGTACTGTCATCAGTTGTACTGTCATCAGTTGTACTGTCATCAGAAGATGTATCCGCTTCGACGTTCTCTTCATCAGCCACATTGGGTGCAATATCAGCCGCAGGCGCAGCAGTGGCATCATCAGTGGCGGCGTCACCTGCTGCATCCTCTTCGACTGCATCCTCTTCGACTGCATCCTCTTCGACTGCATCCTCTTCTACAGATGCTGTCGCAACTGATGGAGCATCCTCAGTCACAGGTGGTGCAATCACAGAGATGGAAACGGGTTCAGATTGCGCAGCGACATTTCCTTTGGCGTCAACGGACTCAACCCAAACTGAGTGTTGACCTAGCTCCATGAGCATTGCATCATAAGTCCATGTGCCAGTATTATCGGTGGCAACAACCCCGGTCATCAAATCATCTACAAAGATACGTACAATGGAATTGGGCGCACTGGTCCCAGCAAAGACGATCGCACCAGCATCTAGCTCTTCCCCATCCGCAGGCGAATTAAGTTCTAGCACAGTGGTTTCATTTGTTGCAGATTCGGCTTCTGACGTAAAGACAGGAATGGGTGTCGAAGACAATTCTTTGACTTCTGTCTCCAGAATGCTTTCATCTACACCTTCAATGAGTGCTAATTCCTCCAAACGGTTCGAGCAACCTCTGGAAATTAACAGGGAAATAAGTACAAGAACTGCGAGAAGCAAAACAATAAACTTGGCGAGGTCAAAACGCCATATATCTCTAGGTGTGCGCCCTTTATCTGCCATAAAGGCATCCTCCATCTGTGTGTACGATTGGCTCTGTCAAACGATTTAATTAGGCAATTATTCTATAATTCGATTATACCATGAATGAAAAACGACGTACAGCCAGCGTTATGAAGATTGTTTAGGTTGCTCGGTAAGTTCAGCCGCTTGTTCAATCCACGATTGGATATCAACGGCTTGCCAATCTTCGTTTGCAACAATCTCCTCAATTTTTTCGGTTGTGACAGCGGCAAGTTGATTAAATGTGTAGATACCTGCCTGATTGAGTCGTCGTTCATAGGCATTACCGATACCTTTGATCTTTTTGAGGTTATCGCGTTCAAATCGAGCAGCGGTCAAATCCTTTAACTGTCTTTGCAGATTAGCAATCTGTTCATTGAGCGGTGCAACAGCCGCTGCAACCTGTGCCGAACAGTCTGAATCTTCTGATGAAGACGCAGGTTGACTCTGTAAAGCTGTGTTCTCCGTTTGTGCAGCAGAGAGTTGTTCACTTGTCACGGATAATTCTTGCTTGGCGTTCGCAAGTTGTTGCTCTGCGTTGGCTAACTGCTGTTGAACAGTGGCGAGTTCTTGTTGATAGCGTCCGGTGGCGACATCAGACTTTTCTGTTTGGGTCCGAAGTTGTTGTTCTGCATCAGCCAATTTCTGCTGGACATCGGCGAGTTCTTGCTGATAGCGTCCGGTGGCGAGACCAGACTCTTCTGTTTGGGTCCGAAGTTGCTGTTCTGCGTCAGCCAATTTCTGCTGGACCTCGGCGAGTTCTTGCTGATAACGCTCGGTGGCGAGACCAGACTCTTCTGTTTGGGTCCGAAGTTGCTGTTCTGCGTCAGACAATTTCTGCTGGACATCAGCGAGTTCTTGCTGATAGCGTCCAGTAGCAACACCAGACTCTTCTGT
>JBCCFC010000073.1:0-19862 GCA_039029935.1 Chloroflexota bacterium | reverse complement strand
TGCTGGCGCTCGAAGGGCTGGCGCCGGGCGACTTTGGCGATTACAACATGATCACCGCGCTGATCAACAACGAAGCCTACGGCTGTGGTGTTGGCGCTACGGCGTCTATCGGGGGAAACACTGCATTTAACGGCCTGTTTTTTTTCTAAAAATTTACGCATGTGATTTTGAAGGCGATGCACTTAGCATCGTCTTTTTTGGTTTTATGCATATAAATCAAGTAGAATTAGTTCATGAAATTACGAAAACCAGAAATCATGAGTCCAGCAGGCTATTGGCCGCAACTCCACGCAGCCATTGAAGCAGGAGCCGATGCCGTTTACTTTGGGCTAAACCACTTTACGGCACGCGCCAAAGTGGGCTTTACACTAGAAGAACTCCCTGATGTGATGCGCACGTTGCACCAGCGCGGTGTGCGCGGATACGTGACCTTCAACACGCTTGTCTTTGACCATGAGCTAGACGAAGCGGTCAGCACGATAGAGACGATTGCCAAGGCGGGGGTCGATTCTGTGATTGTGCAGGATGTCGGTGTGGTGCAGTTGGTGACACAGATTGCGCCGGACATGGAGGTGCATGGCAGCACACAGATGAGCATCACCAGTGCCGAGGGTGTGGCCTTGGCACAGCAATTTGGGGCCAGCCGTGTTGTGTTGGCGCGCGAGTTGTCGCTCAAAGACATTGGGTTGATCCGTGAGCAGCTTGTGCGTGACCGCATTGACTGTGAGTTGGAGATGTTTGTGCATGGTGCGCTTTGCGTCTCCTATTCAGGGCAATGTTTTTCATCCGAGGCATGGGGTGGGCGCAGTGCCAATCGTGGACAGTGTGCGCAGGCGTGTCGTTTGCCCTATGACATGATTGTCGATGGCGAGCATTTGCCCTTGAATGACCTACGCTATTTGCTTTCTCCGGGTGATCTCTATGCCCTGCGTCAGATGCCAGAGGTTGTGGCATTGGGAATTTCATCGCTCAAGATTGAAGGGCGCTATAAGGATGCCAACTATGTGGCTTTGACTACGCAGGCGTATCGGCAAGGCGTAGATATGGCATGGGATGCGTATCAAAAACAAAAGCAGTCTGATAAAAAGCAGTCTGATAAAGAACAGGCTGACACCGAGCTGGCTGTGGATGGGGTCCAGGAATATCAACTTGAGCAGGTGTATTCTCGTGGATTGGGTCCCCATTTTGTCAGCGGGATTGATCATCAAGCGGTTGTGCAGGGTCGTTCACCCCGTCATCGCGGTGTGCTGATGGGCAAGGTTGTGCAGGTGCAGGGCAGTCAGATCATCGTCAAGCCAGAGTCAACGCCTGTCACCAGCATTGCTCCACTCAAGGCGGGCGATGGTGTTGTGTTTGATGCCGCCCATCGACGGAGTATTGAAGAGGATGAGCAAGGTGGGCGTATTTATCATGTGACGCCTTTAACCTATGGCAAACATAAGGGTAAATTGGCATTGGAGTTTGGCAACCACGTGGTAGACTTTCACCAAGTCCGTAAAGGGGATTGGGTGTGGCGGACACATGATCCGGAGGTTGAGAAGGTGGCACGTCCTTGGACCCAAGCCAATTCACCTGTGGCAAAACAGTCAATCAGTACACAAATTTTGGCACACGAGGGCAAGCCATTACGTATCAAGTGGCGGCTCGATAAACAGCCTAATCGACGTGTGGTGACAGTATCCGATGAACCGTTGGGGACAGCGCGCAATCGTGGCATCGACCCCGCTTTTGCACGAAAACAGTTGGGGCGGCTGGGCAATACGGCCTATGAGCTAAACGAAGTACAACTCAATGTCACGGGTGATCCCTTTGTGCCAAGCTCAGTGCTCAACAATTTACGTCGCCAAGCTGTCGAGCAGTTGATGGCATTGCAGAGCGAGGTCGCCATAGATACAGTTGGTGATGGTCAGGCACTCCTTGCGCAGGCACTATCCACGACAGCAGCGTATCATCCACCAGCAGAACAAATATGTCAGCTACACATTTTGGTGCGCACGCCAGAACAGCTTGAAGCAGCACTGACGTTAGAGGACCCACCCGCCAGTATCACGCTTGATTATCTTGACCTCTATGGGCTACGTCCTGCGGTTGAACAAATACAGGCAAAGGGCATACGGGCGCGGGTTGCCAGCCCACGTGTACTCAAGCCCAATGAGCAGCGGATTGTCAACTTTTTGCTACGGCTCAAGTGTGACATTGTGGTGCGTTCAGGTGGGCTACTCCACGCTTTGCAAGCGCATGACACACCGACATTGATTGGTGACTTTAGCCTCAATGCCGCCAATGTACTGTCAGCGGATACCTTCTTACAGCTTGGGATTGAACGATTGACGCCAACGCATGACCTCAATGCGGACCAAGTGACACTGCTTGCCAGTAATCTTGGCCCCGATAAGTTGGAGGTGATTGCCTATCAGCATTTGCCCGTCTTTCACACTGAGCATTGTGTGTTCTGTCGTTTTCTGTCAACGGGGACTAGCTATAAAAATTGTGGGAAACCTTGTGAAAGTCACCGTGTGGGGTTACGCGATGTGCAGGGACGAACGCATCCTGTGATGGCCGATGTGGGCTGTCGCAATACGGTGTTTGGGGCAGAAGCACAGGAGGCCAGTGAACATTTGGCACAGTGGATGGCGGCTGGTATTCAAGATTATCGACTTGAGTTTGTGCATGAAGATGCCGATGAAGTGACGCAAGTTGCACAGGCATTTCGTCAAGCATTGGATGGTACACTCACGCCCCGCCAGCTAAGTCAGCAACTGCGTCAAATCGCACCGCAGGGAACGACTGAAGGCAGCTTGTTTGTACCGGATGATTATATGGCTGTGCCTGTTTTGTAGTAGGTCAGTCTTCAGTAGGTCGGTATTCAGTCGCTCAGTATTCGGTAGTTTCGTGCAGGTGACAGGTCTTCCGATTACCGACTTACCGACCTACCGACCACCGACCTACCGACCACCGACTTACCGATTAACTGATTACCATAACAAAGGAATTTTATGACGGACCTATTACCAGATGTATTAAGCGGCTATCGTGTACTTGATTTTGGCCGTTTTATTGCAGGACCATACTGCGCTGCGCTGTTAGGATATATGGGAGCAGAGGTGATTCGGATAGAGCGCCCCGGTGGAAGTGAGGACCGCTTTCTGGCGCCCGTCACAGACAAGGGTGATGGCGGGCTGTTCTTACAGGTCAACTGCAACAAGAAGGGCATGACGCTCGACATCAGCAGTGAGCAGGGACGTGCTATTGTCAAACAATTGGTCGCCACTGCCGATGTGGTCGTTGCCAATATGCCACCGCGAGCATTGACATCGCTGGGGCTTGACTATGAAGCACTCACGCAAATCAAATCGGATATTATCTTGGCGACCAATACGACGTATGGCAGCCATAGCCCTGACGCCAACAAAATTGGCTTTGATGGCATTGCGCAATCCATGAGTGGTGGTCCCTTTTTTAGCGGATTTCCAAATCAGCCAATCAAGTCAGTGGTCTACTATGTCGATTATTCCAGTGCGTTGTCCTCAGCATTGGGCATCATGGCCGCGTTGATGATGCGTGAGCGCACGGGCAAGGGGCAGGTGGTCGAGACTTCGCTACTGGCAACGGCGTTGACGCTGGGCAACAGTCCGTTGATTGAGCAAGCCGTGATTGAGGCAAACCGTATCCCAACGGGGAACCGCAACCAGTTGGCCGCGCCTGCCGATATTTTCAAAACCAAGGATGGCTTTATCATTGTCCAAGTGGTGGGACCCTATATCTACAAGCGATGGGCCAATCTGATGGGTGAAGAGATATGGCTGACCGATCCACGCTTCCAAGATGACATTTCTCGTGGCAATCACAATGATATTCTCTGTGAGCGAACCGCTCGTTGGTGTGCCGAGCGTACCACAGCAGACGCTTTGGCCGAGCTTGAAGCGGCACGTGTCCCCTGTGGCCCGGTGTTGAGCTACCAAGAAGTACTCGACCATCCATCGGTTCATGCCAATGGGCAACTACACAAAATGGACTATCCGGGGTTGCCTCGGCCTGCGCCGATAGCAACTGCACCCTTCCGGATGTCAGATACAGTGATAGGCATTACGCATCGTGCGCCGACGGTTGGTGAGCATACGGATGAGATTTTGGAAGAGTTAGGGTATAGGGCAAGCGAGATCGCGGCGTTCAGTGAATTGGGCATCGTGTAGTGGGAAAACCCTATACTTCATGCCACAAAATACGCTCAAACCCAACGCTGACCACCGCATAACATCGTAAGTTCAAATCATCACCATGTTGCGTGAGCAACTTCTGTCGATATTTGTGCAACTGATTCTCTGCCGCTGTAAACTTGGCCTTTACATTTGGCAATTTTTTTAGGGCATCACGTGTTCGTGTTTTCACAGCATCTTCATTGAGAGACTTGCGTGTGGTCGTTCCTTTCTTGTTGGGGACATCTTCGGTGGCCTCGCTCAACGGCATCTGCTTAAATTCAATCAATATATCATATAAACCGTGATGCCGCATCCCCGGTCGGACAAGCATCAAAAAATCACCAAAGTTGCGTTCAATCTGCGCTTCTGAGTACATCAAGTACAGATTGGTATGATAGAGCAACATCATAAAGATAGTCTTGAGTGTTCCTTCGTTAAAGTCTTTTCCTTCACGGCTTGTGTAAAGTCGCAGCAAATGGTCCTGTGCAAAGAGGCAGAGTGGCTCGATATTACCTGTCAGAAAGAGTTCATCTGCCGCTACCATGCCATCCTGAACTTTACGAGAGTCACTCTCGACCTGCTGCGTTAGTAGTCGTTGGCTGTACAACTTCTGAATGACTAAATTCGGTATTTTCAAAATATTCTGCCCGTGCTTCGTTTCCCCAGCACTGGTCAATGCCCCTAAGTAGCAAAGTAGAAGTGCAAGACGGTCCACTTGCAGGTCTTCATCAAGAAGGTCTTTGACCCCAAACTTTGTGCGTAGTGTTCGCACAGAGAGCGTTTTATCCTGCGCAAAGGAATCATAAAGGAGGTTTGGGCCTTCTTTATAACTAGCAATATGATATAGTTTATGGTCATCAGGGGTTAGATTCTCATCTAGCAAATGTTTGGGATAATATCCTCTTTGGTGAAACTCCTTGAGAAAATAAAAAACTAATGTTGGATTATAGACTTTCGGCAACCTTGCCATATCCATCTCATAAAAATCATCAATAAAAAGCAAGCCATTGTAATAATTCTCCATCAGTGTCATCATGCGTTCAAGTTCGACGTCTTTGTCTGTAACGCGGTTTCTGACTGAGGGACTGTCAAACAATTGCGCTGCTAATCCATATAATTCTGTCTGCGTAAACCCACACAACTCATTCAACTCTGGTCGCCACGAAATATTCTGGAATGTATTGGCACCGCTAGTCACATCACTCAACACAATCGGTGAGACACCTGTCATGAAGATACGGTCCAAGCCATCCCCTGAGCCTGCACTTTTTAAATTCTTGAACAGCGTCTTGAATAATCCTTCACCCTTGACCAAATCAACATACCGTTGTCGTTGTGACTCTGTTTCTTGCATCGATTTCTGTTTAGGAACCATCAACACTTCATTGGCAAAATTGTCATACTCGTCGATAAAGAGATAGAGCTTATGTCCAGAAAGGTCAACAGATAGCATCAACGACTCAAATGAGTCAAAAGCATCTGGGTGAATTTTGATTGGTTTCTTGAGCAAATGTTTATACACTTCATAAAAGCGTTCAATACGATTATTGAGGTGTCTACTTAACGCACCCTGGATATCATCGATCATGCCACTGACCGCCACGCGGGAAAAGTCCCAGCGCATGATTAGATATTGGTTATGCAATGGCGTGGGCTGCTGCCCAATCGACAGATGCCCAAACAGCCGCTCGAAATCATCTTCTTTGGCAATGTCATAGTAGTTCATCAATGTTGAGAGCCAAAGACTTTTGCCAAAGCGACGCGGGCGCATGAAGAGCAGTTCCTTGCCCCAGTCTTCCACAAACCGAATATGTTGGGTACGATCTATATACAGATAATGTTCGCTGATAATTTCGTTAAAGTCACGTCGCCCATATGGGAATTTAATCATCTTGGTTCCTTTGTGCGGCGAGCTGTGCCTTCAACCGCTCAATTTCAGCCCCTAATGATTTTCGTTGACGGGCTTCTTCGCCTGGTTGTGTTTTTGTCTCTAATACGGCTGATCCAATTGTTGACATGCTTTTTTCCTCTTCAAGTAGCGATTTAACAGTTGGGTCAGTGCTACTGGTAAAAAATACCCAAGCGATGCGTAGGAGTATAAGGTAGTGTGGGCATTTCGCCCACACTACCTTATACCCTTAGTGGGTTGTCATTGGTTTGATTATACCACAAAAATCGAAAAACAGGTTAAATAAAAGCTGAACTAATGTACCAAATTATAGCGTTTCAGACGGATAGTTACTGCAAGCCTACTGGAGCCAGTTCACCAATCGAACTTTCCAAGACATCAGGCTTATCTGTGCGCGTGTATTTAGCCGTTGATGGCAGAGGTGTGTCAAAAAAGTAATCGGGTTCGGTCTTCTGTCGTTCCCATGTCTCACGCATCTCAGCCCATGCCTCCTTGAGTGTACGCGGTTCCGGCATGTCATCGGCAATTTCGTGATACAACTTTCTGAGATTGTAACAAGGCACACCTGCATACATGTGATGCTCAATATGCCAGTTCATGCGCCAATAGAGAAATTCGACCAACGGATTGACCTTGACCGAGCGTACACACTTGCGGAAGTCTGGTACATCTTCTTGCAGACCACAATGCTGTGTAATGCCGACCGTATAGGCACACCAGTTGGCGATGAAAGGGGCGCAGGTGATGAGGATGGGCAGCACCCACTGGCCTGTGGCAATGCTAATCACCAAGATGGAACCGTGAAAGAGTAGCAGGATACGTGACCAACGGATCGATTTGCGGTGTTCTTCTGGCTGGTCTTTGTGCAGTGCATTGATCCACTCATTGATGGGGACATCGTCCGGGCCGACAACCCCAAAGGCACCCTTGATGGTGACGACAATGGTGGAGATCAGTCCACCTTTGCCAAAGGTGCGCCCTCGTTGGGTAAGCAGGTTGATGGTAAACAGTTGCAGCACAAAGGTCGATGCCCACGATGGTTCCAGTGGCAACAAATTTTCGCGGTCGCCCTCTGGGTGCAGTGTGTAGCGATGATGATAGGTGTGGCTGGTGGCATAGTCAACGTGATCCCACCAGCTTAGAAGGCTAAAGATATACATAAAAACTTTGTTGAGCCGCTTCGTTTTGAAGACAGTGCCATGCCCTAGTTCATGCGGTGCAACCCCAACAAAGAAGCTAGCGACTGTGCCATGCAAAAACAGAGCGACGAGGAATCCGATCCAAAGCGATTGTGACCAGAAAAAATAAGCAAGGCTGCCCGTTAGCAGCGCTAATCCCAGATGCCCTCCTGCCTGAAACCAGCCTTGGGCATCGCTACGTTTGGATAGCTCACGCAACTTGGCCCCTTCAATGGGGCAGCGATACCATTTGACGCGTAACGATTTACGGACATCCGCAAGTGGTTGGTATGTCATTGTGTTTTCTCCCTTTTTCGGTAATCAGTGCGTCAGTAATCAGTACGTCAGTAATCAGTACATCAGTAATCAGTACGTCAGTAATCAGTACGTCAGTAACTGATGACTAACCCGACAATTTACGAACCTACGCAGCATCGTTCATAATGCGCAAAGAATACCACAGGCTTATGTTCAGGACAAACACAAAATTTTCGTCAGTATCACAGATTGCCTATCTGTGACAGCAGGTTGACAACCTGCTCCACTATCACTGGTCTCTCATCACCGTATCCACCCCATCCAACAACTCGATCAACTGCGACAATGTCCGCTCCCGCGCATTGCGTTCCCACACCCAATCGGGCTGGTCATCGCTGCCCCAATACTCTGCAAAACGGATTAAATTTTGGAAAGGCACAAAGAGTTTGAGCAGCCGCAGCATGTCAGCAGAGAGTCGCTCTCCTCTGGCGTCCTCATAGCCGGACAGCATAGGCTGCCACTGTGTGGGATTGCTCAGGCAAGCCCACTGCAACGTCGCCCCCAGCAGATAGAGTTCGTTGCCCAGACGACTCATTTCAAAGTCAAAAAAGCCCTGTAACACGCCGTCATAGACGATGATATTGGCACCATGAATATCATCGCTGTGCATAAAGACCCGTTGGTCAAGTATTTCGCTTCGTGCTGATTGTAAGTGTTCGAGTGCCTGTTGTAGCTGTGGTTGATTCATCTTTTGAAAGGCAATCGCAGCAAAACTGTCATTAATCACTGTGTCAAAAAAAGTCTCAAAGGTGCTGTTCCAAAAGATGTCATCGGTATGTGGGTTAATCCACTCGTTGTCATCATCGCCGGGGATATAGGCATGTTGCATCATCGTGGCAAGCCCCACCCCGACTTGGCGATGGAGCGATGATTTTACCGCTGGCGTCGCCGATTCTTCTGCTTTGTAGAGCATCTCCCCCGGCAAACAGGTCATCACCAGCACATCCTCAAAGTCATAGGGATAGAGCTTGGGTACAACGCCACTTGACGACAACCACTGCAACTGACGTTCATCTTGATGTTTGCGATAGGGACGCTCAAAGACTTTGTAAACAATCCGTTCATCATGGCATGATCCATAGAGAACCGCGTTGGTGGCACTCTGAATGGGAGATTCATCCCAGAGGGTTAACTCATCGTGTGCGCTGACGAGCTGCCTGACACGCACACGGGCTTTGTCCATTTGTGTTGTCATCGTTTCATTCCTGATCTTCTCTAACCGTTAAAACAAGAAATACTTTTGCGCCATCGGCAACACCTCCGCAGGCTCACAGGTCAATAACTCCCCATCGGCGCGGACCTCATACGTTTCTGGATCAACCTCAATGGTCGGTGTGGCGTCGTTGAGCAGCATATCTGCTTTGCCCACTGAGCGGCATTGTTCGACAGCAACAGCGGTTTTACCCAAGCCAAGTGACTGCGCAACCTCGTTCTCAACAGCGGCTTTGGACATAAACGACACACTGGTCGCTGCCGTTGCCAAGCCAAAGCTGCCAAACATGGGGCGATAGATGACGGGCTGCGGTGTTGGGATTGAGGCATTGGCATCACCCATCACGCTCCATGCGATAAAACCGCCTTTGAGAATCAACTCTGGTTTGGCCCCAAACATGGCGGGTTTCCACAGCACCAAGTCCGCCAGTTTCCCCGCTTCAACCGAGCCAACCACATGCCCGATACCATGCGCCAACGCTGGGTTGATGGTATATTTGGCAACATAGCGTTTGGCACGCGTGTTGTCATTGCGTTCTGAATCCTCTGGCAATGGGCCACGCTGCACCTTCATCTTGTGCGCCGTCTGCCATGTGCGTGTCACCACTTCGCCCACACGTCCCATCGCCTGCGAATCGCTAGCAATCATACTAAAGACACCCATGTCGTGCAAAATATCTTCGGCTGCAATCGTCTCGGCACGGATGCGACTCTCGGCAAAAGCCACATCTTCGGGGACCTGTGGGTTGAGGTGGTGACAGACCATGAGCATGTCCAGATGCTCGGCGATGGTGTTGACCGTGTAGGGGCGTGTGGGGTTGGTGGAGGATGGCAACACATAGGGATAGGATGCGATGCGGATAATGTCTGGTGCGTGACCGCCACCCGCGCCTTCGGTGTGATACGTATGGATGGTGCGCCCGTTGATGGCCGCGATTGTGTCCTCGACAAAGCCCGCCTCGTTAAGCGTGTCGGTGTGGATAGCAACCTGCACATCATGGTCGTCAGCGACAGAGAGACAGTTGTCAATGGCCGCGGGGGTTGTTCCCCAGTCTTCATGCAACTTTAGCCCACAGGCTCCGGCCTGCAATTGCTCCACCAATGGCTCCGGTGCAGAGGCATTGCCCTTGCCCAAAAAGCCAAAGTTGACAGGCCAGGCTTCTGCGGATTGATACATGCGCGCAATGTTCCACGCTCCCGGTGTACAGGTGGTGGCATTGGTTCCGGTTGCAGGTCCTGTACCACCGCCAAGCATGGTTGTGATGCCGTTGGAAAGGGCTTCGTAGACTTGCTGTGGGGCAATAAAATGAATGTGGGCGTCAATCGCGCCAGCGGTCACAATCTTGCCCTCTGCCGCAATCACCTCAGTCGCAGGACCCACCACCAGCTCGGGGTCTACGCCATCCATTGTGTCTGGGTTGCCCGCCTTGCCAACCTTGACAATCCGTCCGTCTTTGACACCGATGTCCGCCTTGACAATGCCCCAATAATCAAGAATGAGCGCGTTGGTAATCACCAAATCGAGCGCGCCAGCCATCCCTTGGCTACTCTCCTCACGCGTGGCACTGCTACTCTGTCCCATGCCGTCGCGGATAACTTTGCCACCGCCAAAGGTGATCTCATCACCATAGACGGTGTAGTCCTTTTCCACTTCAATAATCAACTCGCTGTCAGCCAAGCGCACTCGGTCGCCTGTGGTCGGGCCATAGAGATCGGCATAGGTCTGACGTGGTATTCGTAAGGTCATGTGTATACTCCTATATGCTTTCAAAGCCCTGTTCAGCCATTTTCGCCAACGCTGCATCGCGCACAGCCTCGTCATCCAATGCCCCACCAACAAGACCATTACAGCCCAACATCACACGGCTCCCGCCCAGCGCAACCAATGTCACCGACTTTTCCTCCCCTGGCTCAAAGCGCACTGCTGTGCCTGCGGGAATATTCAGTCTCATGCCATACGCCACTGTGCGATCAAACTTGAGCTTGCGATTGGTCTCAAAAAAATGAAAGTGGCTTCCCACCTGAATCGGTCGGTCCCCCAAATGCTGCACCACAACGTCAGTCGTTGCCCGCCCAACATTGGCCTCAATATCCCCTGCCCCAAAATCCGGTAAGACTGCGCCCGGTGCGCTGCTAGAAATCGTTCCTGTATTCATAACTTTTCTCCAAGTTGAAGAGTTGAAAGGTTGAAGTGTTGAAAGGTTGAAAGGTTGAAGAGTTGAAGAGTTGAAGAGTTGAAGAGTTGAAGAGTTGAAGAGTTGAAGAGTTGAAGAGTTGAAGGGACTACTATTCACTCATCACTATTCACTATTCACTATTCACTCTTCACTCTTCACTCTTCACTATTCACTCTTCACTGTATCGGGTCATGCACCGTCACCAACTTCGTCCCATCAGGAAAGGTGGCCTCGACCTGCACGTCGTGGATCATCTCGGCAATGCCCTCCATCACGTCATCACGTGTGAGGATGGTTGTGCCATAGACCATAATCTCGGCCACACTTTTACCATCACGTGCCGCCTCCAGAATCTCATGCGACAAAATCGCCACGGCCTCTGGGTAGTTGAGTTTCAGCCCGCGCGCTTGGCGTTTACGCGCCAATTCCGCTGCCAGAAAAATCATCAATTTTTCCTGCTCACGTTGAACCAAATGCATAAATCGCTCCTATAAGAGTTGAAAGGTTGAAGGGTTGAAAGGTTGAAAGGTTGAAAGGTTGAAGCAATCGATCTTGCCCTATTGTCTTTATGAATGAAAATTCAACAACTTGCGTGTTGACATGACTAGCAAATCTGAACAGCTACATTGGGCTTGTATGGGCATTTCCCAGTCATGGTTGCTCACGTTATTTAATCCTCATTCGCCAGTAACTTCCACCTTCCACCTTTCAACTTTTCAACCTTTCAACCTTTCTCAATATACTTTTCTGGGCATGATTGCCCGTTGACCATAAATCGTTTTCTTCGCGGTTGACCAAAAGGTGGGGAGATGTGTCAAGAGGGGACGAATTGTTTGGCTAAGGGCGCGTATCGATAACCCATGTGCGGGCAGTTGACTGACACCCCATAGTGCTGATTCGCCAGCTTGAGCATCAGATGATGTCAGGCTATCCGCAAATTCACATAGATGCTGTTCAAGTTGTTGCCATTGTGCAGCAGGCCAGCCTACACGACAAATATAAAATGTGGCAAAGTAGGCGTATCCACCCAAACGCACTGGTGAAGCTAGCGGGTGCTGGGCAGGTTCCAGTTTAGTTCGTTCGATGACAATCGGCCTATCCGGTGTCTGAATATCAACGGACAATTCGAGCAAATCATAGTCAAAACGTTCACCGCTGGCAATCCGCCCAGGGGCAACAACTTCCCAGTAAAACAAGCCAGCGTCATCGGCCAATGTAATCGCTGTCTGTTGTCGATAGCGAGACTGTGCAAAGGGAATCAAGGCATCAGGCAGATATTCTAATAAGCCGCCGGAAGCCACAGAGAGGCGATTTACTTGGGTTGCAGCAGGTCGGTTATCTCTGTGACGGTAGACACGGGTTGCGCTGGTTGTTGTCACCTGTGCTTGCGCACCTGCTTGGACATCGACTTCGAGCGTGAGGTGATCACCGCCAAGCACACCACCAGAGATGTTGTGCAGATGGACAAGGGCAGGACACTCTTCGACAGGGTTATTTTCTAAAGAGTTCTTTTCTAAAGGGTCTTTTTCTAAAGTGGGGTGAAAGGCGCGCACAACACGGAGTGGTGGCTCTTGGCGGCGCAGCTTGAGGATCGTTTTGCTGGATTCGCTCGATTGATTAGCACGTGTAAATTCTAGGTGTAGATGGCCTTGTGTTTGGTTCATGATTAGCTGATAAACAGGCGTACAGGCAATGTGGCATGACGCATACTGGCAACATCAAGCATGGGGCTAGACCAGTACAACGCGTCAACAGGCGTGTCAATGCTTTGCTGGGCAGTCTTCTGGATGACAGGGGCAAGTTGCCAGAGGATTTGCATGGCGTGGTTCTGCCCCAGTGGAAACAATCGTTGACAGGCAGAGAGCAGGCCATTGACCATCTGTTGCAAAAAGGCAAGTGTGGCTGATAGAGGAGCGATGCCAATCGACTGCATAAGCAGCCCAAAGATTGTCGCGTGATGGACGTCAATCCCTTCGTTTTTCGTCATCTGCCAAACCTGTTGTAGCGGTTGTGTCGGCGAATCGGCCATGAATCCCCATGCAGTCTGCAACAATCGCCGCCCCAAGGTCAAGCTGGCAACACGGCTCTCCTGAGCAGGCTTCATTGCGGAGAAGCATAGATTGAGCCACTGCCATTGGGTCATAAAGTGGGTGAGCGCATTAGTGTCAGTAGATAAAGCATCACCTAAATGATAGGCTGCATGACAAAAAGAGGCTTCTATCAATCCTACTTCGGCCAAATAATCACGCAAAAAATCAGGCAGAACCGATGGTGTAAGCTGTTCCATTGTGACCAACGTCTCTAGGCCATACGAGTGTGCCGCTGCACCGATAGGAAATGCGCTGTCGGCCAATTGTAGCATGTGTAGTAGAGCGTTATCTGATGGTTGTTGCATGGTGTCCAAGAAAATTCTCACATTTTAAAGATGAGTCTATCATATCGAATCTAAGCGTAAAGAAAAGGTGAAATATACCCAAAATTATTGAGAGAAAATTTGTGTATCTTGTATATGATGCAAACCAAAACAAAGACGGGGGATTATCCAAAGCGTTGACTACAGGTTCGTGAATTACATCTTTTGCCACCCTAATGTTATTATAAATTCAAAACAATCATAATGTCAAAGCATTTGAAGAAAACGAAACGGTAAACCAAACTAAGTATGAACAATTTAGGTGGGTCTGGCAGGTCTGGCGGTTCAGGTGGCACAACCAGTGTCTTAAAATCTGTGGGGAAATGGGTGGGGATTGCGCTCTTGGCAATCATTGTCCTACTGTTTATTCTGTTAATCATTTATCAATTTACGGATGAGGCACAGGATGAGGTGCCGCCCACGTTCACGCCAACAATTACATCTACACCAACAGTAACGATGACGCCTTGGGTCACATTTACGCCCCTGCCCACCAGTGTCTTGGGTATCCCCGCAGCGGTGGTACGTGTGGTCAGTGGCGACCGCATTGAGGTGCAGATTGAGGGACAACAGGAGGCAGAGGTGGTTGGCTATCGGTATTTGATTGCACCGCCTACCTATGGTCAATTAGGCGATGAGGCAGCACGTAGTCACCGCCTGTTGGTTGGTGGGCAGAAAGTCTACTTGGGTCATAACCCTGACCGCTCAAACCCAGTGTTGACACGTTATGATGTCTATCTAAAAGATGGAACATGGGTCAACGAAGAGCTGGTCAAGTTGGGGTACACGCAATGGATTGGCACAAGTGATATCTACAACTCGTTGCCACTGGAAAGTAACCGTGTGTTTACGGTCACGCTGGTCACGGGTGAAGTGGTCGAGGTGACACCCACGCCCAAGGTCTATACACGCCAAGACCTTGCCCAAGCGCAGGCACAGGCGCAAGCAGATATGCGAGGGATTTGGCGGTATGTCGATGTGGTGCGTGAAGCGCAGGTTTATCTGGAGCCATCAACAACATCCGAAGCAATCGGTGTCGTGCAAGCAGGTTCATTGGTGGAAATTCGGAACCGTTTATCCGAGGGGGACTGGTATCAATTGGCAAACAATGGCTGGATTGAGGCTGCTGCACTCAACAATGAGGTCGAACAAGCCCCATTGGTCTATCAGACGGCAACACCAACGGTGACACCCACGCCGACGGTTACGCAGACACCCATTCCATCCACACCAACCCAGACACTCACGCCAACGCCGACGGAAACACCCCACAATGCCTGTCTCTATTGCAGTCGCGGCGATCTTTATGATTGTAACGACTTCTCTAGCCAAGTGATCGCAAATAACTGTTTTCTCCATTGCTGGTCCACTGTCAACTATGATGTGCATAACTTGGATACAGAGGGTAATCGACCTGTTGATAATGTGGTCTGTGAAGATTTGCCCGTGACGGTGGAGCCGACGGCCACGCCAAAGCTGTAGGGGCAAAGGACAGTATCGCAGGTTGGCTACCTGCGTCACAGATAGCCAATCTGTGATACTGGTTTATACTGTCCTATTCAATTAATGTCACGCTAAACATCCATCGTGACACCCCATGCATCCCAATACGTCACTTCAGCAGCCGGAGTCCGTTTGGCAATCTTAAAGGTTTCGCCCGTGAAATAGGCAACGGGGAGAAGCACAGCTGTCGTCACATCATCAGGGATGCCCAGCACAGCATTGCATTCCTTTTCATAGGCCAGATGCAGCGTCGTCCATGCCGCACCAATCCCCCGTGCGCGCAGCGCCAACATCAGCGACCAGGCGGCAGGAATAATGGACCCATACAGCCCTGCTGCGTTTTGGTTTGGTTGGGGACGCCCCTCGACACAGCCAAAAATCATCATCGGGACCTCGCCCATATGCGCTGCCAAGTGTGAAGCCGAGTCCGCTAGTTTGGCTTCGGGAGCCGTATAGTTGGCATATGATTTCTGGTAATATGCGCCGATCTGTGCTTTCTTATCGGGATCGGTGACGATTACCCACCGCCACCGCTGTGTGTTGCTTGCAGAGGGAGCCTGTAATGCAATCTCCATACATGCCATCACAACATCGCGCTCTACAGGACGGGTCAAATCAAGCCGTTTCCGTACACTGCGTGTGGTCTGCAAAATATAATCAACCGAAGCCAAATCGTAGTCCATGTTTTTCTCCTCTCATCTCAGAACAATGGATAGTATCGCAGGTTGGCTACCTGCGCCACAGATAACCAATCTGTGATACTGGTTTATACTTTCCTATTCAACAAAAAATTACAAATCATCACACAGGCAGGAAGTTGATTTATGTCAATAGAAAAAACACAGACAAGTCGTGTCAAACCAGAGGTACGACCTGTCAACCCAAATTTTTCATCGGGTCCTTGTGCCAAGCGTCCCGGTTGGACATTGGAATCGCTAAATGATGCCTTGCTTGGGCGATCCCATCGCGCCAAGCAAGGCAAAGCCCGTTTGCATGCGGTTATTGAGGAGTCCAAGGCGTTGTTGGGAGTACCCGATGACTATCTTTGTGGCATCGTCCCCGCGTCGGATACAGGTGCGGTTGAGATGACCATGTGGTCGCTGCTGGGTCCACGTGGTGTAGACATGGTGGCATGGGAGACCTTTGGCAAGGGTTGGGTGACAGATGCACAGAAGCAGCTCAAACTAGAGGACTGCCGTTTCTTCATCGCTGATTATGGTGAAATACCAGATTTATCACAGGTAGACACAAACCGTGATGTCGTCTTTACGTGGAATGGCACAACCTCTGGTGTTCGTGTGCCCAATGCAGACTGGATTGCAGATGACCGCCAAGGGTTGACCATTTGCGATGCAACATCTGCGGCCTTTGCGATGGACCTGCCTTGGCAAAAACTGGATGTGGTCACATGGTCGTGGCAGAAGGCGATGGGCGGTGAGGCTGCACATGGTATGTTGGTGCTAAGTCCACGAGCGATTGAGCGACTTGAATCCTATAGTCCGCCTTGGCCTATGCCCAAAATTTTCTGTATGACCAAAGCTGGTAAGGATGGGCAGAACCAACTCAATCAGGGCATTTTTGAAGGTTCGACCATCAACACGCCCTCTATGCTCTGTGTGGAAGATGCGCTTGATGGACTTCGCTGGGGTGCGCGTATTGGTGGATTGTCAACATTGGTGGAACGGTCCGAGGCCAATCTTACCACCATCGCCGAGTGGGTGGCACAGACAGATTGGGTTGACTTTTTGGCCGTTGATCCAGCTACACGATCCTGTACGTCGATTTGTCTCAAGATTGTGGACCCAACCTATCAAGCGCTCTCCGCCAATGAGCAAGCGCGCCTGACCAAGCAGATGGTGTCGTTGCTGGATGAGGAAGGTGTGGCCTATGACATTGGTTCCTATCGAGATGCACCGCCGGGGTTCCGTGTGTGGGGAGGGGCAACGATTGAGCAGACTGACATTCAAGCGTTGTTGCCTTGGCTAGAGTGGGCGTTTGATGAGGTGATGGGGAGATAGAGTGTGACAGGGTGACAAGGTGATGGGGTGACAGGGTGACAAGGTGAATTTGTTTTTTCAGAATGGAGGGTAATTTCGTGATCATTAAATTGAGTCGGTTGGTAACTTATGTTTTGAGCGTTTTTGTGATTTGTGGTGTACTATCAGTGACGAGTGTTTATGCGCATCAACCCTATTTTGAGGACAATGAATTCACCTTTTCTGCCCCCTATTTTGTACCAGATGCGACCATTTCAACAGCGGTTTATGCGGATTTGGATACTGGTGTCGCTGATGGTATTAGCGATGTTGATTACTTTGCATTCCAAGGCGTCGCAGGTCAACGCGTCTTGTTGGCGATGTCGATTCCACAGATTGAGGGGCAGGATTATTTTGCACCAGAGATTGTTCTCATGGGTCCGGGATTGCCAGCCACAATACTGCCTGCGTCCATCCAGATGCCAGCGGGTGACAATATCGGTGCGGTGGTGATTGCCGACCCCAACCGTGAGGCCCCCATCTTCTTTGAGCCGTTTAGCCGTACCCGTTATTGGGATCGTCAGGAGCGATATGTGCCACTGACCGAAGATGGTGACTACTTGGTGGCCGTGTGGCATCCTAATGGGCAGCGTGGTCGCTATACCTTTGTGATTGGTGAACGGGAAATTCGCGGGGGGGATCCCAACTTTGTCAGCAAAATGCGCACCTTCTGGCAACCGTTGCCACCCGCACAACAGCCAACGCCCATCCCCACTGCCACATCTGTGCCAGCCTCTTCTGTGCCAGCCTCCTCTGTGCAAGAACAAAGTCCGTATCCAGTGTGGCGTTACACCTATCCTCGTTATTCTTACTAATATCTTTACACAAAATTATATAGTCCGCTCTCCTAAGCAATTTATCGTAGCATAAAAGGCCGTTACCCAGCGGCCTTTTTTTCGTCTTCATCAGTAGAAGCCAATGATGCATTTCCTATATCCAATGACATTAAAGTCACAAAGTAGCGTAACAAAGCAGAGTATCGAAAAGAGGACGAAAATGAAGCAATTTATCCGAGTGTTAATCATCGTTGTTGTATTGATGTTGAGTCTGGTTCTCGTGCCACTGGCCGCTTCGACAGCCCAAGGGTCATCCGAAACCGCTATCTCTGACGCAAGTATGATCGCAAAACAAAATCAACAAACTGTCCCAACATCACCACTTCCAACACCAACGATTACACCGACATCTGAGCCAACGATTACACCAACGTCTGAACCAACGGCTACATCAACATCTGAGCCAACGGTTACACCGACATCTGAGCCAACGGCTACACCGACATCTGAGCCAACGGCTACACCGACATCTGAGCCAACGGTTACACCGACATCTGAACCAACGGCTACAGCAACATCTGAGCCAACGGCTACAGCAACATCTGAGCCAACGGCTACAGCAACATCTGAGCCAACGGCTACAGCAACATCTGAGCCAACAGTTACACCATTGCCAACCAATACGGATACACCTACCGTTACATCAACACCCACGCTAGCTGTCATCAATACAGCAACCAACACACCAGTCGCCACGCCAACGGCTGTTCTAACCGAAACACCGACAGAGACTGTCATGCCAACGGGGACAAGTACCGTCCTAAGTACAACGACACCCACGAGTACAGTCATCGCTGAAACGCCAACTACAACGCTTGTTCCTATCACGTCTGAGCCTGTTACAGTCACAGCAACGCTTGTCGTTAGTGAAACCGTTAGCCCATCGTTAACGCCCACGCCAACAGATACAAGTGAACCAACACCCACGCCATCCGCGACGGCCACAGATGATGTTTTTGAGGAGATAACACCGACAGCGGTTTCCGATGAAGTGGGTACCACTGGCGGTACACAATTTATGCGTCCTACCGCAACACCAGCCACCGCACCAGCCGTAACACCGACACCCGCCAGTGCAAATACAGGGACAGGGCTATTTTCGTTCTTCCGCCTTCCCGCAGAGACATCCACCCCTATCACCCGCGTCGCAAGCACTTCCCTGCGCGTTGGCACAATTGCAGCCGCCCACTTAATCGGCGACCGCTTCCGCGAGACTGTCTATGCCTATGGTGAAAATGGCTGGCTCTACCAGTCAACCGACAGCGCACGTGAATGGAAATTGGTGAACACAACACCACCTGTGCGCGACTTTGTGGTCAGCCCCTTCAACCCGAATGTCCTCTATAGCGGTGCAGGCACACCCTGTCCTGTTGCAGGCGATGCTATAGATATTGCCACAGATATTGCGCCACCCATGTATAAGTCGCTCGACGGTGGTGGGAATTGGATCGAGTTGCCAGCAGGTCGTGGAATGCGCATCCTATTGGCGCACCCTGCTGATACCGAAATCGTGTTGGCGGCTGATTGTGAGGACCTCTATCTCTCGGTCGATGGTGGTGGCACATGGATGCCACGCCCAGATAATTCCCCCCTCGCCTTATGGGACAATCATTATGTCGTTGATATCGCCGTTGCACCTTTTGTTGGCGACCCCACACCCACCGTCCCCAACTGGGACTTTCTCTATGTTGCAGGAACCAGCAACACCAATAGTGGCAGTGTCGTCGCCTTGACGAACAACATCGGCAGTGACTGGCGTCGCATTACACCGGGGCGCGAACCTATGCCTCGCGGTGTCAAGGCCATCACAACGGATCCCTTCGGCGTTGGTCGTCTGTGGATTGCCGATGGCGATGGCGTCTGGTTTACGAGCAATGCTGGCACCACGTGGGAATTCTCGTCACTGGGTCTGCGCGAGGTGATCGGTGGCGGCTTCCAAGGCCCTGATTTCGGGCTTAACGATCTCGTCTACCATCCCAATGGCAACGTCTATCTTGCCACAGCACGTGGACTCTATGTCAAAGACGCGCTCGAAACACGCTGGGAAAAAATCACTGGCACAGATTTTGATCAAGCCCGCA
>JBCCFC010000072.1:0-19960 GCA_039029935.1 Chloroflexota bacterium | reverse complement strand
CGATATAGTGACTGTCTCTCAGCATTTTTGCTGATTCACTATCTGCAATTCGTTGCTCGTCACTGTTGACTGATAATCCGCAATCCTCAGTGACCAATCACGAATCATGTATAAAATGAGCCAGAGGAATTTCCTCTGGCTCATTTTATCAATATATCAGTAGTTCGGTAGATTAGTGGTCAGTAGGTCAGTGATCAGCAAATCAGAAATCCTGAGTACTGACAAACCGGTTACCGATGTACTGACCTACCGATGTACTGACTTACCGATTTACTGTTCCAACCTTATGGAACCCAAATGACGGCTGGCGGCCAGTTGTCATCTGAAATTTCAGCGTCGGTGATCTGGAAAATACCCAGTGCTTCACCTGTTGCACAGTCACCAGTCTCGTTACAGGTCAAAATACCTGTCAAGCCCTCAAAGTTCTCAGTTGCGCTCATGGCATCACGCAGTGCCTGACGACCGATGAGCAAACCACCACTGCCATCATCCATGGCCACAGCTTCAATAGCGTCTAGCAAAATGTTGGTTGCATCATAAGAGTGTGCGTGAAAACCACTTGGTGGTGTGCCACCATACTCAGCATCCCATGTCGCCAAGAAGTCGCCATAAGCACCTTCTGGAACCAGATATGGACCAGAGAGATACATGCCTTCAGCCGCTGCACCTGTGTTCTCTGGGAAGCCTTCGACCAAAGCGGCATCAGCACCCATCAAAATGGTGTCAGCCAATTCTGTAAACTCAACAGACTGCGCAGTCAAGAAGTTCACTTCTGGCTCAAAGAGTGGATAGTAGAGTACGTCTGGTGCATTTGAGCCGATTTCGGTCAGGATTGGACGCATGTCTGTGTCCATCTTGTTGACCGCACCCTGATAGAGGACCTCGCCACCCAATTCTTCAAAGGCAGCAGCAAAGGCTTGTTGCAAACCATCTGTATATGGATCGCCATCATGGACAGTGGCAGTTGTGCGTGCGCCCAATTCGTTATAGGCATATTGTGCAGCAACGGCACCCTGGAAGAGGTCGTTGTGCGCTGTGCGGTAATAACCTGGCATCCACAAGCCACCCTCATCTGGGTTGCTGTTGGTCAGCCAAGGTGAAGTGTTTGAAGAAGAGATCAAAACCAAACCAGCATCGCTCAAAACTGGCAGTGCAGCGGCGGCAGCACCGGAACAGTTTGTGCCGACAACACCAACGATGCCTGGATCAGAGGCAACTTTCTGTGCAGCAGTCTGTCCACCTTCTGCGTTACAGGTTGAATCTTCAAAACTCAACGCGATCTCGTGACCCATAATTTCGCCACGTTCAGCAACCGCAATCTCGATACCACCCTTAGAGTCTTCACCCAAGAAGGCAACTGGGCCAGATAGGGCCAACATACCAGCAACGTTGATGGGGTCGCCAGCCATGATTTCTACACAGCCAATGGCGTCTTCACAAGTTGCGCCAGCCATTTCGCCATCATCAGCAGCAGCACCGTCATCAGCCGCAGCATCACCGCCGCCTGCTGGTGCAGGTGCTGGACAAGCTGCCAGAACCAAGCTCAATGCCAGCAACAGTGCTAGCACATTGAACAGTTTTAACTGTTTCATTCAATTTTTCTCCCTAACTTTAAAAATTTAACGTTTAAAAACCTCAGTAAGTGAACTTACAATGCAAACCTGCAACGTAAATTTATTAATTGAGTTCCGCCAAGTATATCAACAATGGATTGAAACTGACAAATTGGCTTTGTGCAGAATGGCGCAAGCGGTCTGCTTCGCCTAACGATACGACTGGCAGATTTTGACACAGAGCCAGTGTATGGTTAGAGATTTGCCAGTCATGATGACAATACGGTCATTCACGGTCATTCACACTCTTTCCGAAAGTGCATTGGAACTTTTGACAGGCTAAACAAGTTTTTTTTATACTGATAAACGTCAACTATTATTGGCGTTGTTCTTCCATCCGGGACTACAATGAAGAGGCAGCTACTATAATATAACACAAGAATTCTACTTAGTTTACGGAATACTTAATAGCGCAAGGAATGTAATTATGATCAATAATCTATCAACTGCGAACCAATCGGTTCCGCAACTGACCCATTCTGTTTTTGAAAGCAAGTCACTGTGGCTTCGCTCTATGCTTGTTTTCTGTATGGTATTCGCTCTATTTGCAGCAGCATGTGCATCAATCACGTCTGTTGCCGAGGATGAGGCAGGGACCGTCGATACAACCAGCGCATCTGCGGACGAGGACACCACGCAGGAAGAGAATAGTAGTGAGGCTGACTCTGATGAGGCTGACTCTGATGAGGCTGACTCTGATGAGGCTGACTCTGATGAGGCTGCTGATGATGGGTCTGCTGATGAGGCTGACACTGATGTCAAAGAAGCTGCTGATGCGCCCAGTGATACAGCTTCTAGTGATACAGTTCCCAGTGATACAGGCGACCATCTGGAGGATATGCGGACGCTGTTGCAGTATGCTGATCCGATGAGTTGTATGACTGAATCGGATGGCACGTTACACTGTATTCTACGCAGTTTGCCACAAACGAGCGGGGTCGCCTTCTCTCCGCTGATCTATGTTGAAGTACCAAAGCAATCTGTACCTGTCAATGTCGTTGAGTTGCCTCTTTCCCCACCCTCAGAAGCACAAGCAATGGATAGCCTTGGGGAGCAAACGGTGGATGAAATTCGTCAGTCCTACGAACAGGGCGACATTATGCAGGCCGAGGATTCAGCCACAGGATTCAAGCCCGCACGTCTGATGACCAACTTTGCCGTTGTGACGGTTGATCCAGAAACAGGCGAATTTGATGGTCGCCCTGAATCGGTCCTGAGCGATTTTGATCCGCCCATCGAGGTCCGCTTGGAATTTCATGTAGATGAGTTGATGGCGGCGGTCGAGGCAGGCTATGACATGCCTCGGTTTGGCTATTGGAGCTATGCCTTTGCCAAAGATCAGCGCAAATGGGTTGAGTTCACGCTGGATCGCGACAATGCGCCCAAAGCACTGATTGAATTCTTGGGCGAGCGACCAGCTACACGGGGTATGGCCGGAGAGGAAATGCCGGAACTCATTGAAGTGATGGATGAAGCCACCAATGTGGATCATGCCATTGAGATGTATGAGAACATGCCTCGTACCCGTGGTGTGAACCCAGGCATCCGTGCCATTTTGATTGAGGATGTAAGCAAGCTGGTTTCCTTCATCGAACACATTGAAGCGACGACACCAGCAACACGCAGTTTGGACCAAGGGCAAGATGTACGCATTTCGTTTATCGTGACTGTAAGTAGCTGGGAAGATCAGGCACTTGGTTCTGCACCATAATTTCCCTGATTCATTATAAAAACATACTATCTATGACTCTGCTGCAAAAAGGTGAAAATAGCCCAAAAGTCCGACTTCTAACCAGTGGTAGAGATCAACAAATTCTACAGAAGTCGGACTTTTTTCAGCAGAGTCATCTATACAAGACACAAAACAGTATCGTGGATTGCCAATCTGCGATACTGTTTTTTTTGCTCAGTGAAACCACACTAGAGACAGCGGATTTATCCTTTATCGAGAGACCCTTACATAAAATCGCTTGAACCTTTTTTGAGCTATCCGACGTTAGCGAAAGCAGTAGAGGTGTAGAGGTATATTGATGACTTGCAGATTGGTGACATTGTGGTGGTCCACGCGGGGCAGACAATCCTCGTATATAGCACAATTAGTGATGGCTACGCCAGCATCGGCCAACGTATTTTAACGGGAGAATCTCAACCCGCGGAAAAAGGCCCACAGATGAAGTGCTGGCTTCAACTATCGTACTCTCTGGCAGAATTTGTGTACAAACTGAGAAAGCGGGTCAGGACACTATCGCGGCCCAAATTGGTCAGATACTCCATAGTACGGCTGATTTCAAGTGGCAACATCCTCTGAATAGACCAAATCGAATGGACTTGACAAAGAATTGGAATAAATTTAGGATCAGAAGCAAGATAGCGGATGATTGCTATCATCAACGAACCATACAAAATATTATGGAGATCAAATTCTTATGTCATTAGCAGAACAGACGAGTGCTGCACTCGCACAAATTGATGAAGTCGTTGCCCAAGGACCGTTTGAGGATACATGGGAATCGCTCTTAAATTATGAGATTCCTGACTGGTATCAAAACGAAAAGTTTGGCATTTTCATTCACTGGGGTCCATACTGTGTACCCGCCTTTGGCAACGAATGGTATCCACGCCGCATGTATCTCAAGAATGAAGAGGATGTATGCTACACACATCACATTGAAACCTATGGCTCGCAGAAGAACTTTGGCTACAAGGACTTCATTCCGATGTTCAAGGCCGAAAAATATGATGCCAAGGAATGGGCCTCTATCTTCAAAGAGTCGGGCGCACGCTTTATTGTACCTGTGGCCGAGCATCATGATGGCTTTCCCATGTACGAGTGCTCATTCACCGAGTGGGATTCCTCGAAGATGGGGCCAGAACGGGATGTGACGGGTGAGTTGGCCGATGCTGTGCGTGCAGAAGGCATGATCTTTGGTGCATCATCACACCGTGCCGAACACTTTTGGTTTTTTGATGGTGGCATGACCTTTGATTCGGATGTCCAAGACCCAGCCAATGATGGGTTGTATGGGCCAGCGGCTGAGGGGCCAGAGAACAAAGGTAGCTTGACCGAAAAGCCACCCACCAAAGAATTTATGGATGATTGGCTGGTGCGCACCTGTGAACTGGTGGACAAATATCAGCCACAATTGGTCTGGTTTGACTGGTGGATTCAGAACGAAGCCTTTATTCCATATCTGAAAAAGTTTGGTGCGTACTATTACAACAAGGGTGCAGAGTGGGGCAAGGGTGTTGCCATCAACCACAAATACAACGCCTTCCCAGAGGGTGCAGCCGTCTTTGACATCGAGCGTGGTCAGTTAAGCGGGATTCGTCCTTTGCTTTGGCAGAATGACACCTCTGTCTCCAAGAACTCATGGGGCTATATCGACGACCACAAATACAAAGATGTCAGCATGTTGATCCACGATCTGGTCGATATCGTGAGCAAAAATGGTGCATTGTTGCTCAATGTCGGTCCTAAGGCTGACGGCACAATTCCTGATATCGAAATTGAAATGCTGCGTGAAATCGGTCGCTGGCTGGAGGTCAATGGCGAGGCTATCTACGATACGGGCTACTGGACTGTCTTTGGCGAAGGTCCGACCAAGGTTGCGGAAGGTGCCTTCACAGACACCAAACGGGCTGGGTTTACAGGTGAGGACATCCGTTTCACAACCAAGGGCGATACACTCTATGCTACTGTAATGGCATGGCCGGGTGATGGCAATGTAACGATAAAGTCGCTAGGGACAGACCTCTATCTCTATAACAAAGAGGTCAGTTCTGTGTCCTTGGTGGGCAGCGATGCCGAACTGTCATGGATGCACAATGGCTCTGGGTTGCATGTGTCGATGCCAGAAGAGAAACCTTGCGACCATGCGTATGTATTGAAGATAGCGTAAAATAGTTGGAGCGTTGGAGCGTTGGAACGGTGGAACACTCCCACGCTCCCACACTCCCACGCTCCCACGCTTCCTCGCTCCAACGCTTCCTCGCTCCAACGCTTCCTCGCTTCCCTGCTCCACCGCTTCCTCGCTTCCCTGCTCCACCGCTTCCTCGCCTCAATGGCGCATCTGTGCTATAATAGAAATCCAATTGGCATTATACGTGTAATAAGACCAATTGAATCGAACCAATTTGCAGCTTGCACAGGGTGAGTCATGATGAAATTTCCATATGGTCGACGTGATTTTAATGAGTTGATTAGCGAAGACTACCTGTATATAGACCGAACCCACCATATTCGGTTTGTAGAAGACTGGGGCAAGGAATTGCTCTTTATGCGTCCGCGTCGCTTTGGCAAGAGTCTCTGGCTATCGACCCTGATAAATTACTATGATGTTGCCAATGAAAATGATTTTGAGCGGCTATTTGGGCATTTGGCAATTGGACAGGCCCCTACACCGCTGCGCAATACCTATATGGTGATGCGCTGGGATTTCTCGATGATAGAAACCAGCGGAGAGATTCAAGATATTCAGCAATCGTTGAAAGATCATCTCAATGATCGCTGCAAACAGTTTCAACACAAGTATGAAATGTTGCTCAAAAAACCGATTGACATTGCGCCAAATAATGCATTTTCAACATTTTCTTCGTTGGTTTCAGCCGTTAAACTGTCGGGCTATAAACTCTATCTTTTCATTGACGAGTACGATAACTTTGCCAATGAAGTGTTGATGGTCCCTAAATCAAAAACGAACCTAGAAACTGAGGCGCAGCGGCAGCGATATATTACGTTGGTCAAGGGTGAAGGACTGTTTAAAACACTGTTCAAAAATTTAAAGGGCTCTGGGTCAGGTGATGGGTTGGACCGTGTGTTTATGACGGGCGTATCGCCAATTGTGTTGAGTGATGTCACCAGTGGAGCCAATACATTCAAAAATATCTCGTGGCGAAAAGAGTTAAATGATCTGTGTGGCTTTACCGATGCCGATTTGCGTGGGTTGGCAAGGCAACTCTTAGAAAGCCATGATATGCAAGATGAGATTGAAGATACCAAGGCTGAACTTGAAAAGATGATGGCACTGATGGGGAACTATTATAATGGCTCTCTATTTATCGAGGATTTCCGTAAGGGGAAAGCAAAAAATATTCCAAAAGTATATAATCCGACCTTAGTATTCTATTTTCTGGAAGACTTCCAAGCTGAAGGGGATTACCCCAAACAACTGCTAGACGACAATCTGATGCCCGATGACCATAAATTGGCGCATATTGCTGGCTATGAAGATGGTGTTGCGCTGCTGGATGATGCCTTCGCACGAGATAAACAGGTGACGGTGCGTACTCTGCGCAAACGGTTTGGTGTGAAAGATTTATTAAATGCTGATTTGCAACGTGACCATCTCGCCGTGTTGCTCTGTCATTTGGGCGCATTGACCTGTGTGGGCGAGACAAAATCGGGTCATAATATTTTGGAAATTCCCAATTTGGTGATACGGCAGCTTTACAGCGAGCGTGTGTTGACACAGAACGTGGAGAGCGATGATTCCTTGGTGCGGGCAGGTATGGCAACCGCTGATACGCTCTTTGAAACAGGCAATATTACACCGCTGTGTGCCTTTGCACAGGATCATCTGTTGCGCCTCTACAAAGGGCGAGAGAACAAGGATTTCAACGAACTCACGCTCAAGACCATCTTTATGATGTTGCTCTACCACACTGATATGTATCTGGTCTATTCAGAGCCGCAGATTGAACGACGGTATGGTGATTTACTCATGCTGCTGCGTCCGGGGATGCGTCACACGGAACTATATGATATTTTGATTGAGTTTAAACGGATGCCCTTGAGTGATGTGACCGAGGATGTGCTAACCCAAAAGGGCGAGACAACCAAGAAATCACTGAACGAAGAAGCGGTGAGAACCCGACCAAGCGATGCGTTGAAGCAATTGACCAATGTGAAGGCCAAGTTTGATGAGGCGACAAAGCAGTTGTTGAGTTATCAACAAAAGCTGATTCGAGAACGTCGTGAGGATTTGAATTTGCGTTGTTATGCAGTGGTCAGTCTGGGCTTTGATCGCATTTTGTGGGGTGAGGTTTAAGCAGCATAAGTCATATGGTAAATTGTGCGATACAAGAGTAAAAAGGAGTAGCCATGAAACTCACAGACTTAAACAACCCACGTTACATCTCATTAGAAACCTTCCGCAAAAATGGTACAGGGGTCAAAACGCCTGTGTGGACGGTAGAAAAAGAGGGCGAACTATACGTTTGGACGGATGCAGACAGTTGGAAAGCCAAACGGATTCGCAATAACGCCAATGTACGGGTTGCCCCGAGTGATTTTAGCGGCAATGTTAAGGGCGATTGGGTTGATGGCGTGGCACAGGTGACGACAGCAGAAGAGGATGCCGCGTTAGAGAAGAATATGCGTGGCTGGATTATGTCTAAATATAACATTGAATATATATCATTCCGGCTTATCACCAGCATAACAGGTCTCTTTGGGAAGGGGCCAGGCGCACGCTGTGTGATTAAAATCAGCGATAGGGATGAGCAGCAAGTAGGGGATGTAGAGGAGTCTGTAGTTTGATGACAAAACAGCCAAACAGCCACGATTGTTTTATCTGCGGCATGAGAAATGTGGCGGGCGTGCAGGTGGCCTTTTATGAGGAACCGAAAGAGGATGGTCCAACCGATGTTGTCGCCCGATTTACCGCGCGACAGATGCATCAGGGCTACCCAGGGCGTCTGCATGGCGGTGTGATCACAGGTGTGTTGGATGAAACCATTGGTCGCGCCGTGAACATCGGTGAAGGGGAGGCACAACCCGCCATTTGGGGCGTGACTGCCGATTTCAATCTGCGCTTTCATCATCCCGTCCCGCTGGATGTGGAGTTGGTTGCACGAGGACGTATTACCCGTGAGCGCAAACGGCTCTTTGAGGGAACAGGCGAACTCTATTTGCCCGATGGGACAGTGGCTGTGACAGCGACGGGCAAATATTTCAAGCTGGCTCTTGACACCATTTCAGATACTGATCCTGACGCATTGGGATGGCGCGTTTATGAAGATTGACGTTAGTCGGTAGGTCAGTGGTCGGTAGGTCAGTGGTCGGTAGGTCAGTGGTCGGTAGGTCAGTGGTCGGTAGGTCAGTGGTCGGTAGGTCAGTGGTCGGTAGGTCAGTGGTCAGCACCGATGCACTGAATACCAGCGCACCGAATACCAACGCATGGAGGATACTCAATGGCCTCACAAGAAAGCCTATGGCGCAATCCATCCTTTAGCCGTCTGTGGATTGCGCAAATCGTCTCCAATGCGGGTTCACAGATTACGCGCGTCGCATTGCCACTCACGGCAGTTCTTACCATCAACGCCACCCCCGCGCAGATGGGCATGATCGGCACTGCAAGTTCGCTGCCCAATCTGCTCTTTAGCCTCTTTGTCGGTGTGTGGGTAGATCGCAGTCAACGACGCCCACTGTTGATCGCCGCTGATCTTGGCCGCGCCTTGCTTCTTGGCTCCATCCCCATTGCCGTCTTCATAGGACAACTCACCTTTATTCATTTACTGGTTGTCGCCTTTGGCATGGCAACGCTGGGCATTCTCTCCACCATCGCCTCGGTCTCTATTTTGCCTACGATTGTATCGGATGATCAGTTGGTCGAGGCAAATGGCAAACTATCCAGCAGCAGTTCCTTTCTGCAAATTGCGGGGCCAAGTCTTGCAGGCGGTTTGGTGCAATTGGTGACAGCACCCATCGCCATCATCGGTGACGCCATCTCCTATTTTTTATCAGCTTTTCTACTGCGTGGGATGATCACCGACGAAGCCATGCCCAAAGCAGCGCAAGCGCGCAGAAATATGTGGCAGGAAATCGGCGAAGGCATCCACGAGTTGTTCCGCACCCCCGTGCTGCAAGCCTTGACCATCTCATCCGCAGTCGGGGCATTGGGTAATGCTGTCTATCGAACCATGTTTATTCTCTTTGTCACACGGGACTTGGGCATGTCACCACTGCTGATTGGCATCGTCTATACCTGTGGTGGTGTCGGTGCATTGCTGGGTGCGCTCATCGTCGAGCCAACAACACGCGTTATGGGTGTCGGTCGTGCCATTGTACTGGGCAATTTTTTATGGGCAGCGGGCATGATCGTCATCCCGCTGGCTATATTCGTAGCGGGCATCATGATACCTGTCACAGCCCCTATTTCAAGCATGTTGGGCATCAGCGAAGCCTTTCTGATTGTCTGTGTGGGTGAGGCTATCAGCAGCATTGGTGCAACCATCTATAGCGTGGCGCAAATGAGCCTCCGCCAACACATCACACCCACACATCTGTTTGGCCGTTCAACCGCTGCCCGACGCTTCTTTGTGCTAGGTCTCTCCACAGGTGGTGCAGCCTTGGGCGGTGTGTTGGGGACAGTTATTGGTGTCCAACCAACACTGCTAATCGGCGCATTGGGCATGGGTGCGGGATTCATTGTGGTACTGTTTTCTGCTGTCATTCATGTGAAAAGTTTGAAAACTGAATAAGTATGAATAAATTTTTCTCTGTAATATGGATAAAAAATAACTTTAGCTTTTTCCAAAGAATTATAGAGTTATTTGGCCTAATATTTATCTATCAACTCTTTGAGCATGATTTATTGTTAACATTTGGATTTTTCGGTTTTTTTAATGTTTTACATGGGGTTTCCGTCATCCCTTTTTCTATGTTTATTGGAAAGGTTGGCACTCAGCGGGCAATTGGCATTGCAGCTATCGTTTTCGCTTTCTCAACCTCTTTCATCTTTTTATATCAACACACAGAAGATACGACATACATATTCTGCTGGTTTCTCTGTTTTATTATTGCAAAGTTATTGTTCTATACTGCGCTTACTTACTACATAACTACATATACCGAGCATGAAAATCGTGGTTCTCAAATCTCCTATGATCATATGATTCAGATGATTGTTATCATTACCGCCCCCATTTTAGGTGGTTACCTATCTGAATTCTATGGGATAGGCGGCGTTATGTTGGTTGGTTCTGTTATATTACTATTATTATTTATTCCGCTTTCACAGCTTCCCAATAGACAGTATAAACTTAACTATATATTTTTGGAGGAAATTAAAGAGAATAAGAGGCTGGTGTATTTTACATTTTTGACAGAGTATTCCAATGAAGTTGAGAAAATATGGGCCTTATTTCTGTTTATTTTGTTAGGGAGTTCTTATACATTAGTGGGTAACTTTCTGGGTATTTCAACAGCCGTCTCGTTTGTCTGTATTTACTTTTTAGGAAAATTATTAGACAGCTATAACAGAGTCACATCTTTAAAACTCCTGATGGTGTTGGTTGCAGTTTTGAGAGTGATAAGATTATCTTTTGAGAGTATATTCCCGCTTTCTATAGTTGAATCAATCACAAAAGTATTTGAAAATCTTAGATTTCAGACTGTTCAAACGATCACTTACGATCTGGTTGAAGAAAATTTAGAGCGAAAAAGCGTGCATGAAAATATCATAACGAAGGAAATGTGGGTCAATATTGGTCGAGGAATGGGATTATTTTCTTCGGCTGTCATTGCTCACTTCTTTGGTTTTAAGATGGCGATAACCGTGATGGCCCTATCCGCTTTGTGGATATTCTTTTTTAAACCTTCTACAAGCAAAATGAGCTTATCATTGGGTGCCTAAATTTTGCCTGTGTAATATGCAATTACTTTTTCAACTTTTCAACCTTTCAACTCTTCAACACGAAGGATAACCTATGAAATTACGCAAACCAACCAAAGAAGAATTGGTCGCCGCACAGGGGACAACCGTGCCGGACATTATTGCACCCAATTTAGACGTCCTTTTTTGTGGCATCAACCCCAGCGTCTATTCCGCCGTTGTCGGTCATCACTTTGCCCGCCCTGGCAATCGCTTCTGGCCCACGCTTCATAACGCAGGATTTACACCGCGCCTGCTCACACCTGCTGAAGATGGGCTGCTTCTTGAGTATGGGCTGGGATTGACCAATGTCTTTGAACTGGCGACCGTTGGTGAAAAGGATGTGTCTACCCAAGAGTTTGTGGCGGGTGGTCAACGGCTGGAAGAGCGAGTGTTACACTATACGCCCAAGGTGCTGGCAATTCTGGGCATCGGAGCCTACCGCAAGGCATTCCGGCGACGCAAAGCTGTGATGGGACGACAAGATGAACACATCGGCGATACCCTCATCTGGGTACTCCCCAACCCCAGTGGTCTCAACGCGCACTATCAACTGCCAGACTTGGCACGGGTCTATAGAGAATTGCATGAAGTGGTGCAAGAACTTTGAACCGTTGAGAGTGATTAGCGATTAGTGATTAGTGATTAGTGATTAGTAGATTCGTCCCACCACCCACTCACCTTGTCACCTTGTCACCTTGCCACCTTGTCACCCTATCACCCGCTCACCCATTCACCTTGTCATCTTCCTGTGGAAATTCAACCAAGCGGGCAATGGCTGAAACCCAAACCGTAGGTTGATTTGGAACATGGGGTTGTTTTCTTCGTTACCTGTCACCATACTGATGCACCCTTGCGCTTGCGCAAATTCGATTGAGCGTAATTTGACCGCAGTGGCGATGCCTTGGCGACGATATTCACGACGCACGCCTGTAAGACCGACGGGGATGGTCTTGGGATTTTGCGCATTGCGTCGTAGATTGGTGACACCGACGTAGTGATTATCATGCATAGCAATAAACCATGCTGCTGGCAAAAAATCGTCATAGGTAAACATCTTCTCCCATTCGGCCATAGGCGGCGGGACAAAGGCAGAGATGCTTGGCACATCGGGCATAATCGCCATGTGCAGGTCGTAGAGTTTGACTTTCCAATCATCATCCGTGGCTTGCAGTTCTGGCAGTGCCATGATTTCAATGCCGTTGTTCTTGGCCTTTTCGGTCGCTACACGAAAATCGGAAGAGTTAAAGTCAACAAGATTGAGTTCCGATATTTCATTGCGCTCAACAATATCGAAGCCTCTGTCTATTACAAATTGAACAAAGGCCGTTTGATCCTCGCGGCCCCCTGCGGTGAGCAGAGTCGGTTTGTGTGGTTTTTGTTTCAAAAATGTCATCATATGCGCCAGAATGACATCCGCCAATCCCCCCTCAGCATAGGCAGCATCCCCTAATGCGGTGTCCAAGTTAAAGCCCACGTCATATTTACCTGTTTGTCTACTTGAGCCACCAACCCAAGCAACACCAACGGCCTGCCCATCCACCTTTGTCATGAGGGCGGGGTCCAGCGCATGGATCAGCCAGCGTTGATGCACAACGTCAGGATTTCGATGCGCGTCAGCCTGACGCATTCCAATGACTGTTTCCGGTGCATCCGGCAATATCGCATTATGCAGGTTTACACAACGTGCATACTCCGCATCTGTAAACGTAAACTCGCAAAACTGGTACATGCCATCATTATACCATGTAAATCCACATCTTTATTTATTGGCACATTTGGATTGCTTGCACAACCGCTCATCATCGGATACGATAATTATAGGGGCGTACCCTTGCGGTCGCCCGACGTTTACCAAGAGGGCGACCGCAAGGGTCGGGAATCCTCTGGGTGTCTACAAAGAATGTTCAGTTGTTGACCATTACAAAACAGGGAGAAAACAGGGAGAAAACAATGTCAAAACAAAAAGTCATTCTCAGTCCTTACCCACGCCCGTTAACCATGATTATGTCTGATGAGGACAAAGAACGGCTCTATGATTTGGTCGATGTGGTCTGGGGCAAGGATGAGGCCATGCCCGCAGACGAAATTGCCAAGGTCAGCCAGGATGTTTACGCAGTGGTTGCCACAGCTTGGCGGCACGGCACGGTGGATGACATGCCCAATCTGCGTGTGATTATGGAAACGGGTGGCCGTCATCCAAGCCCTAAGCATATAGACTATGAGAAGTGCTTTCAACGGGGTATTCGTGTCTTAAGTTGCGCCCCTGCCTATGGGCCGATGGTGGCCGAGATGGCACTGGGCATGGCAATTGCATCCGCACGGGGCATTGTCGATGCCCACAACGACTTTGCCCAAGGTGACGAAGTCTACCTTTATCCGAGCAACGAGGGTATGTTCACGCTCTTTGACCAGCCCGTTGGATTCATCGGCTTTGGTGGCTTGGCACAGAACTTGCGACCGCTACTGGCTCCTTTCCGTTGCCCGGTCCGTGTCTATGATCCTTGGTTGCCAGACCGCTATATTCGCGAGCGAGGCTGTACCCCGGCTTCATTGGAAGAGGTGCTGTCTACATCCCGCGTCATCTTTGTGTTGGCGATTCCCTCCAATGAAAACAAGGCCATGCTCAATCGAGAACTGCTCTCGTTGATTCGACCCGACGCTGTGTTTGCGTTAATCAGCCGTGCGCACATGGTCGATTTTGATGCACTGACGGAACTGCTACATGAGCGACGTTTCCGTGCCGTCATTGATGTTTTCCCACAGGAGCCAATTGCCAAAGACCATCCCATTCGTACTGCACCCAACACCATTCTGTCGGCGCACCGTGCGGGTACGGTGTGGGACGATATGCATCTGATTGGGCGTATGGTTGTGGATGACTTGGAGTCGATGTTGGCGGGTCTGCCACCGACCAAGATGCAGGTAGCACAGCCGGAGATTGTCTACCGCCTGCCGTAAGTCGGTATTTGGTGCGTCAGTATTCGGTGCGTCGGTATTCGGTGCGTCAGTATTCGGTGTCTCGATCAACCAGTAAATATGATTCATACAGAAACGGAACTCATGAACAGCAAAAAACCAAACATACTCATTCTATTCACAGACATGCAACGTGCGGATACGATCCACGCACTGGGCAATGAAACCATCAAGACGCCCTATCTGGACCGTCTTGTCGCCGAAGGAACAACCTTCACAAACTGCTTTTCGCCGTCCCCTGTGTGTACACCTGCGCGCTGCTGTATGCATTATGGCCTCTATCCGCAAAAGACTGGGTTGTTTGCCAATGGCAAGATGATGGATGACAACGGTGCATCCTATCCAGCGGTGCTGTCTCAACACGGTTATTACACACACGCCATTGGCAAATGCCACTTCACACCGGAACGCAATGCCCTGCGAGGGTTTGATTCGCGCCAGTCGCAGGAAGAATGCACATCAGACCCAGAGACGGATGACTATATTGCCTGGCTGCGTGACAATGGCTATGACTATTACGAGGCACATGGGGCGCGGGGCGAGATGTATTACACCCCACAAGTTTCAACGCTACCAGCCGAGGCGCACCCAACACAGTGGATTGGCGACCAGAGCCGGACGTTTATCCAAGAGGCATCTAAAAATGACCAGCCTTGGTGTCTATACAGCAGCTTTATCCACCCACACCCACCCTTTGCGCCCCCAAAACCTTGGCACAAGTTGTATCGATCACCGGATATGCCTCATCCGTTTATCCCCGAAAACAGTCAGGACCTCTATACATGGGTCAACCGCCATCAGAATCGCTATAAGTATCGTGATCAAGGGTTTGATAGACAGCTTCTGCGGCTGATTGTTGCCTACTACTATGCGACCATTTCCTTTGTGGATTATCAAGTCGGTCGCATCATGCAGACATTGGAAGAGACTGGGCAACTCGACAATACGCTGATTCTTTTCTCCTCGGATCATGGCGAGCATTTGGGTGACTTGGGCTGTTTTGGCAAACGCAGTATGCACGATGCCTCCTCTCGTGTTCCCATGATTGTGCGCTACCCCGACCGCTTCCCTGCTGGTGAGCAGTGTTCGGTGGCAACATCGCTCTGTGACCTCTTCCCAACCGTATTGGGTGCGGCTGACATCTCGACAGATGGCATTGATTTGGATGGCTGCGATTTGGCCGATATGGTCGCCAACCCTACACAGGAACGCACCGTTTACTCGCAGTTCGCCTATGCGGAAAAGGGCATTTATATGGCTGTCAATGCGCAGTGGAAATATGTCTATTCAGCGGGTGACAACGCTGAGTTCCTCTTTGATCGACAAGCGGACCCACTGGAAGTGCAGAATTTAGCCGCCAGTATGACCGATGCAGGACAGGCACTCAAGCAAAATCTGTTGGCATACCTGCAATCGGTGGGGGCAACTGAGGCATATATAGAGGAGGATGGGCGTCTAGCATGGCGCCCCTATCCGTTGCTCGATGAGACGTATCTGGAAGACCCTGACGCGGGGTTGCTGATTCAGGACTATCCGAGTTACCCAACGGATTTGCCAGGGTATACCGATTAGCATATGGAGTACAAAACGTGACATTGACAATCACAAGACTCAGCAACAGTCCCAGCCATCATTTCTACGGCTATTACGGCATCTGTCCTTGGAACGCCACCAACCGCTATCATCTAGCAATCGAAACCAATTTTCATGAGCGCACACCTGTTGCCCAAGATAGCGCGACGATTGGGTTGATTGATGTACAAACCAATACGTTTGTTCCCTACGCTCAGCCCCATGCCTTCAACCTACAACAAGGCTCTATAGCTCCATTGGATTGACGCGGGCTTTGGTGAGGAGTTCACGTTTAATGATTGGGTGGATGGGACACTTGTCTCACGTGCCATCCACCCCGATACGCGGGAACAACGAACCATTCATGGGGCCATTGCAGGTGTGTCGCCTGCGACTTCATCATGGGGACGCTCCAAGGCCGTTGGGCTAAATTTTGCGCGCATGGCTGCCTGTCGGCCTGTGGTTGGCTATGCGAATGAACTATACCTCCCGAAGGTCTTACCGCATATGTGGGGAACTGACACAAATTTTTGATTTCTATCGACAATTGTCCAGATTGGACGACAAATTTGTCAAGACTGAACGACAGACAAACAGACCATTTCTGTGATAGCATCATCAGTGCTCATCAACATAAACCTAGTCAAAGAAATGGAGAAACGTTATTTTGAGTAAGAAAATTTATGTAAGTCTTTGCGCATTCGTACTGATATGGGGTCTATTCGTATTTGATGTTATCAACTATGGGGCTCTGAGTGCAGACGGGACACAACTGCGTCCAAACAACAATTATCTGCCTGTTATTTTACAACAATCATCGGGGCCTGTGTCACAGCCGACAGCAGAACCGCTCAATGATGTTGCACAAGCAACTGCCACAGCAACTGCCACAGCAACTATCCCACCAGCAGCTTCGCCTACCGCTATCCCAACGCAGACACCAACTGCTACGTCGTCCAGTACTGCCATAGCTCCAGCGACCAGAACGCCACCGCCAACCCATACGCCACGCCCAACCCAGACCGCAGCCACGATGCCAGCAACAAGTACGTCAACGGCCACCCAACCCTCTGTTCCCGCAGAGACTGCGACGGTACTCCCCTCTAGCACTGCCACCAATACACCAATGCCGAGTAATACACCAATGCCGGCTGATGCGCCGACCAGCACGAGTACATCAACCCCAGTCAACACATCCACCCCAGTCAACACATCCACACCAGCACATACAGTCACCAGTACATCAGCATCGCCCCCTGTAACAACAGCAACCAATACGAATACGCCAACAATGACACAATCTCCGACGGTGACATCTACGCCGACGGTTACACTAACACCAACGACTACACTAACACCAACGACTACACCCACACCCACCGTTACACCCATCCCGACGACAGATCGTGCAGTGGTGGCGCAGTCTGCGGGTTGGGGAGATAATGTGACGATTACCGTGAACAATAATCGACTTATTTTCCAAAGCGATGGTATTCCGAGCCATGAGGTCCTTGATAGCTATTTGGGGTTGGACGCACAAGGCGTAATTGTCACAACGATTGGGAGCGTCGATTTAAATATCGCCATCCCGTTAAACCCAGCGTTGGCGGACAGCACAACCGAAACGAATGCATCGACCATTGGGTTTGCGCTAAGTGGTGCAGTTTTTTATAATCCCTATGAGGGGGGTGCTGATAGAGATACCGTCGCCAATGATGATAACTTTACAGTGGATGGCGTGCCCTTTATTGATGGCTGTGGTGGACATCCTGACCCACACAATGGGGGTATGTATCACTATCACGGCATCCCCTATTGTGTGTCGGATGCTGTTGATACAGCGGGGCAACATTCGGTGCTGATTGGCTATCTGCTCGATGGGTTCCCGGTCTACGGTCCCCAAGACATCGACGGCAATGCACCAACGGATCTCGATGACTGTCATGGACATTTCGGTGTAACACCCGAATTCCCAGAAGGCACGTATCATTACCACATGCTTGATGTCACGCCCTATAGCGTCCCCTGTTATTCGGGGTCGCCATTGACAGGGGGGCCACCGGGAGGTGGACCGCCGCCCAACAGTGGGCAATAGACAAAGGTCACGTCACTATTGTATAATCATTGAGGGATGAAAAAGAGTATCGGAGATTTTTTATATTGGTGGTTTTAAAATGTGTCCCTTTTTTTTTTTATGTGTGTTTTCCCAACACGAATATAATAATTCGCCGATACTGTCTTTGAATTCGCGTTCATGAGGAATCGACATGGCATCAAAAAAGAATCGTAGACGCAGATATCATAGCCGTTTCTATAACGACGACGGCACACTCAACCGAGACCATCTTGACGAATTATTTGGGGGCGAGACGCCTCAAGTGGATATGACGCTTTCGCTCAAAGACAAGAAACCCTTTGCCAAGAGCGATGTCGGAGAGGGGCTACCCGACGGGTTTGGACAGACCAACGCCAAGTATTTGTTGATTAACTATGCACTCCGCGAGTTTGACAATGAAGCTCCTTTTATCCATCTGCGGGTCTGTGGCACACTCTATCGAAGAAGACACCCCGAACTGCGTGAACGCGACATTTCACTGATTCTGCTCGTCTTCCACCAACCTGCCCCTGGCTTGCTTGACGAGTTGGGCTTTGAGCCTGCCAAGTACCCCGGTGTTTACCGCTCCAAGGTTGATCTGTTTAAGCACCATACCGTCGTGATTTTGCATGAACTCAAAAACACGCTCAACAACGCAGTCTACAAAATTTTTGCGCGCAGCCAAAAAGCACGCCAAGACGCCTACAAAGTGATGATGCGCAACGGGGGACGCGAAGCCCGACCAGAGATGCGTCGCGTGATGATACAGCTTACCTCCTTGACCGAGGACGATTTTGACAACTTCTCCCCTGCGATGAGCGAGATGATTTCGAGTCGTATTGGCGGACGAACACCAGAGGATGAAGCGGATCCGCTGGCTGATCTGTCAACAGATGAGTTGCTTGATGCGGTTGATGAATATTTACAGAGGTGATATGTCTACAGAATTACGAAAATTACAAGTTGATTTAGAAGAGGTTGCCCTACATATGGGCAACGATTTTGAAATGGCAGATATGCTGGGGTATTTTGATACAGAGACAGGTGAGGCCGAGCTTTTTGATAGAGCAAATATCCAAATCATCGAGGGTATTTATGAAGAATATAGGGACATTGATAGCGATGAACCACTTGACCTAGACGGCATCTTGCGTGAACAAGGCTACCATGATTGGGAATGTGAGGTGCTTCTACGAGTCGAACAATTTTATCTTGCTCCTAGTACACGGTATGTCGAGCTACCTGAGCAGGACTCACGTGCCGGATATCAGGACATGGAAGACTTTATCGAAATGGTGGATGACCATCGGTTGCGGAATAGATTGGAAAGAGCCATTGCTGGGCGTGGCCCCTTTCGGCGTTTCAAAGATGTGCTAATGACCAATGGCTATGTGGAAAAGCAATGGTTTGCCTTTCGGGATGAACGGGAGCAGGGACGGGTTCGCGAGTGGTTGTTGTCGATTGGGATTGATGCGGTGAATACGCGGGCAAAGCAGTAAGCAACCAAATGCCAAAGCTCACGGTTCGCGCCATCGTTCTATCACCTGAAAATCTTCTAATATCGTTGTCAATAACTTTGCGTCCGTGTGCAGTATCCCCTTCTCCTGCATAAATTTCCTCGCTGGCTCGGTGAAGCCGCTGCGCGCATGAAGCCAGCAGACCATCTCGGCATGTCCATGCTCATCGGCCAAATCCCGTGCGGCCTCCCAGAAATAGCGCACCTCAGTCTGGCTGACAGGGGTTTGCCAATTTTTGATTTCAACCGCCCAAGGAAGATGTGTGTTGTCTTTGGGCATGGCATAGACATCGATCTGATAGGATTGGACTGAGCCATAGGTCTGCACTTTGGTGGGATAGACACGCTCGAACTGGCTCAAGAGGATATCATCGGAGTGGTTAAAGTATTTTGCGCCATCAACAGTTTGGTTTTTGAAATGTTTACGCATAACGGTGCGAATAAATGCCTCAGCAACATGACCAACCCAGTAATTGAGTTCGCTGCGCATACTCTTGATGATATCTTCGTAATAGGTGACAATCTCTTGCTG
>JBCCFC010000071.1:0-19997 GCA_039029935.1 Chloroflexota bacterium | reverse complement strand
ATCAATTTATGGCAGGGACAGCCAACTATGTCGAGTTCCAGACAGCAGGGGCCGATGGCGTTGTGATTGTGGATGGTGTTCGGTTTGTTCAGGTCAACACCAATTGTGATAATAATCTATTACCATCAGAGATCATTATTGATAACGACGATGGCTCTCCAACTGTATCAGAAATTGGGGATTGGGATCGCAGTACAATCATTGCTGGTTACTATGGCCCTGATTACATCGAAAACTTGGACCATCCAGATGCGGAGGCGGTTCGCTTTACCCCAAATCTGCCTTCATGTGGTAATTACGAAGTCTATGGTTGGTGGACAACCCATCCAAACCGGGCGACCAATACGCCGATTATTATCCATGATGATACAGGTACAGATAACCTTGTCCGTGCCAATCAGCAAGAGAATACGGCACAATGGAATCTGCTGGGTACATACCAGTTCGCGGCAGGTTCATCCAACTATGTCGAGTTCCGTGTCGATGATGCCAATGGTGTTGTTATTGCCGATGCGGTTCGCTTTGTGCAAGTGGACACCACCTGTTCGGAATCCGAAATTGTAATTGATAATCTTGATGGCGCGCCGACCGTCACACTCAATGGCTCATGGACGGAGAGTACTGTCATTCCTGGGTTCTGGGAAGATAATTATATTCATGATCGGGATACCCCTGATGCCGAGAGTGTGCGCTTTACACCTGAGATCAATTCGTGTGGTACATACAATGTCTATGCGCAATGGACATCAGATACAAATCGAGCAACCAATACGCCAATTGTCATCCGTGACGCTAATGGTCCCAATGCGCCTATCACCGTCAATCAAGAAATCAATGGTGGTCAATGGAACTTGCTGGGCTCCTATCCGTTTGCGGCTGGCACAGACAACTATGTAGAAATCCAGACAGATGGTGCGGATGGCGTTGTCATTGTTGATGCTGTTCGCTTTGTCCAAATTGATACAACCTGTTCAGTATCTGAAATTGTGATTGATAATCTCGATAGTTCGCCAGCCTTCACCAAAGTGGGGACATGGATTGATAGCACCATTGTTAGTGGTTACTGGTCGGATAATTACATTCACAATGAGAATTCTCCTGATGCCGAGAGTGTACGCTTTACACCAACCATTGATACTTGTGGAACCTATGAGGTCTTTGCTCGTTGGACAGAACACGGCAATCGGGCCACCAATACCCCCATTGTTGTTCACGATGGTGAAGGGTTTAATACAACGAGTGTGGTCAATCAGCAAACAGATGGTGGAGAATGGAATTCCATCGGAGTTTATCCGTTTGCGGTTGGTACATCCAACTATGTAGAAGTCCAGACAGCAGGGGCTGATGGTGTTGTGATTGCCGATGCGGTTCGGTTTATGCGCACAAGCAATACATGTCCTGAGCAAACCGAGATGATTATAGATAACCGTGATGGTTCACCAATCGTCACCACCGTTGGCACGTGGTTTGACAGCACAATTGTGAGTGGTTTCTGGGCCGATAACTATATTCACAACGAACATTCACCCGATGCCCAAAGTGTTCGCTTTACACCCACTATTGGGTCTTGTGGTCAGTATGAAGTGTTCACTCGCTGGACAACACATCAGAATCGCGCGACCAACACCCCCATTGTCATCCATGATTGGAACGGAACAAACACCACAGTAACTGTCAACCAAGAAATCAATGGTGGACAGTGGAATTCAATTGGCGTCTATTCGTTTGCCAGTGGTACATCGAACTATGTTGAATTCCAGACAGCAGGAGCCGATGATGTCGTAATTGTGGATGCCGTCCGTTTGGTAAAGGTCAGCCAGACCTGTAATGCATCGCCAAGCACAGCACCGACAGCTGCCTATTTGGCTATCCCTGACGGTCTGACGGGAGTCAATGGTTCATCCGTTTCCATCCCCGTCAATGTTGAAGAGGCAAATGTTGCCACATCCGCAGCCTTTACGCTGAACTTTAACCCAAGCTGTTTGAGCGTTAATACAGCCGACGGTAATAACGATGGCTTGCCAGATGCAATCACGCTCAACCAAGCGGATGATTACGTATTGGGTGTCAATGCAGATAATGCCAGTAATGGAACAGTGCGGTTTGTCGTCTCGCCACCGGGTACGACGAGTGCGCTGCCAACATTCGATGTGGGTGCGTTAGTCACAGTCAATGCAAATGTCCAGTGCAATTCAAATACTGCCATCGCAATCTCTGACTACTCATTTGGTGGTATTGATGGTCAACCTGTCAATGCGCTAGCACAGGGCAACACCATCTCCATGTTACAGGCTCCCGTTGCGGTTGATGACACAGGGCGGAGCGAACACGGAGCCACAATCCTGATTGATGTATTGGCGAATGATGACTCTACGTTAGATATCATTTCGGTCACACAGCCAGCAAATGGCACAGTGACAATCCAGTCAGGTCAAGTTCAGTATGTGCCAAATACAGGCTTTGCAGGTGTCGATACATTCAGCTATACTGTACGTGATGGCAATGGCCTTACAGACAGCAGTCAAGTTCAAATTGGTGTTGGTACAACGAGTGACTGTAATCACCAAGGCACAGTCGAGGCTGCTGATTTGCCAGCGATTATTCTTGAAATCTTTGATGGCGATTCGAATAACTGGCTCAGTGTAGAGGGTGGCTCGTTTGGTGGCAACCCTGTTGGGTGTGATTCAAATGCAAGCAGTGCGATTGAAGCGGGTGATATTTCGTGTACAATTCGCCATTTACTTGGTGAATCCACATGTACATTAACCGCTCGGTCGGCACGACAGCAGGCAGCAGAATTGACGGTTTCTGATTCATGGACGATTGAGAATGAGCAGGTGACTATTCCCATCGAGTTTATCAGTCATGGCAATCGCATTGGCGCCGTCTCGATGAGTCTGGACATTGAGCCATCGCAGCTCATCTTTGACACAGAGACAGGGGTACTCAATATTCCTGATGGGTATCAAGCATCTGTCAATGTTCGTGGTCGTACGCTGGGGATTGTGTTGTTCACCATGAACCTCGACAATGCACTCCAAGATGGCGAGATTGCAAGCCTCACGTTCGATCTTGTTGACGGCACAATCGGACAAGCAGAACTGAGCAATGCCATTGGGTTTAGCATGATCAGTGACACAACTGTTGGTGGTGTGAATGGTCAGAGCGTACCGAGTATCAGCCATCCGCAACGTGGTGCTGTTTTTGTTCCATCGGTCTGGAAGTAGCATTGAGGTAAAACCTTTGGGCGGTGACAAAAAAATCTGAGTCCTTCCAGAGTACATTGTTGTAACCCTAGAAGGTATAACCATACTCGATACATACGTTCAAAAATAGTCAAGTGTCATGCGAAAAACGGTATGGCACTTGGCTATTTCATATTTATACGCTATTAGATGACCAGCCGTTGCTCACACATCGACACACAACGCTTCTAACAATGCTCGTCTCATTGGTGTATTGTAAAATCAATCGACCTTGCCTTCTTCAGGCTATCATAAAGGAACAAAGGCAATATGAATACAAACCAAAGACGGAATCTATCCATTGTAATACTTAGCGCGACGTTGTGTTTTCTTGCGCTCTTACATCTGATGATTTCACAGACAGAGCGCAAGCATCCTGTGATTCGCGCCCAAGGAGCAACTCAGACACCATCACCCACCCCGCCCATGCTGGCATTACCACAAAATATAAGTGCTAATGAAAATGAAATCATCCGTGTCCCGTTGACCTATACCAGTCATGGCTATGATGTCAATTCATCGACGTTCGCACTGCGTTTTGACCCAACATTCTTGTCCTATTCGATTGAGAATAGCGCAACATTTTCTCTACCGGCAGGCTTTATTCCATCGTTCAATCCATCTGCTGTCTTTTCAGGACAGCTTGATGTCTCACTGTTCTCCTTCCAAAACACAATCACAGATAGCGTCATTTTGGAAATACCGTTCACCACCCAATGTCCAGAAGGGTCGCAGCAGGCTGTCACAACCGAGATTGGATTTTCCAACAATGTCAGTTTAACCTTTGGGACAATCACTGGCGGTGGGCTGGTTGGCATTGGCGTCCCAAGCCAGGTTGCCATCCAATGTTTTGCAGTGGACCCGACACCGACATTGACACTCACACCGACAGTAACGCCAACTGTGGTGTCAACTGTAACGCCAACTGTAACGCCAACCGCGACACTCTCACCAACCGCAACCCCAGTGGAAACGCCTACTGCGACGCTGACACCAACAGCCACTTTGGAGCCTACAACAGCATCCACACCCTTAATCACCCCTACTCCAGCGGCATCCTCAACACCTGCGCCAACGCATACACCACTATCGACACCGACGCCTAGTCCGACCATGCCTTCAGCTACAATAGTGGCATCTACGCCGACGATTACACCTATCCCCAACACACCAACACCGACGGCATCCATCATGCCCATGCCAACACAAAGCGCGCCGGGAAATGTTGCTACTGAAACGGAAACTGGTGTGCGATTTACACTCTCCGTCAATGAGTTATCAGCGCTACCCTACCCGTTTGCACAGTTTGTAATCCATACGCACAACATATCCGATACACTATTGACCAGTGCAACCGTAGAAGCTATCATGCCACCGGATGGCATATTACACCCAGAGTATAGTGGATGGAGAACCATTATTCATAGTGAAAGCAATATTTCCTCTAACTGGGTGCTACAGAACCCAGAATCTGAACTCGCAAACTCTTTAGACGAAAATCGCTATGAGTTTTCTATTGGGACATTAGGCTCTGCACCAACAGATGACTTATATTTCACATTAAAGATAGCTGATCCATCTATAAAGCGAATACAAGCTAAGGCGGACATACAGGTGGCCTTAACAACGATTCTCCATGCGCAACGCGAGGAAGAAAACATGACAATTGAAATTTCAAAAACGATAGTAACTCAATTGAACGCACCAACATCTCTGCCACTAGCATCAGAACCAGCCCTGCAAGGATGGTATATCTACCTCCCCGTTATCAAACAATAGGATCAAAAAAGGGGTAATCGCTTTAAAGCGATTACCCCTTTTTTGACTGCATAGATAAAATCAGTGAAACAGATTGGTTATCTGTTGTCGGCCTGCAGATAACCAATCTGCGATACTATTTTTTGGTTACTCATCTTCATCTACAGCGCAATCACCACAACGTATTCACCCGTTCCTCACCCTTCCGCAATTTCTCTCGGTTTGGTTGCAACGCCACCAACACGGATACCAACGCAATCACGCCATACACTGCGTACGGCCAAGGTGATAGTTGGTTCATGCCAAGAATCAAAAAGAGGACAAAGGCACTCAACCCAACGGAGAAGGTTGCGACGGATGAAATGCGGCTCCACCACATGAGAAAGGCTCCAATGAGCCAGACTATGCCACCCACGAGCGGTGAAATTGCCATCGTTGTTGCTGCTCCTGTGATGCCACCTGCCCCACCTTTGAAACCATTAAAGACAGGCCAGTTGTGGCCGATGATTGCCATGCCCCCTGATAGAGAGATGACCAAATCGGCAATGATGCGGCGAGTATTGGCCTCGTCTACGCTCATGATGCTGGGGTCAGGAAAGAGCCAGACATTATGAGTATAACGCATAATCCATACAGCGATGGCTCCTTTGAGTGCATCGCCAAGCAAGGTTGGGATGGCGGCTTTAATGCCAGCCGCGCGATAGGCATTGGTGGTCCCTGTGCGACCACTGCCTACTGTGCGTATGTCGACACCATAGGCGCGACAAACAAGTATGCCGACAGGGAGAGAACCAAGCAGATAACCAAAAAGTGCGGCGATGGGGATGGATATCCAAGCCAGTCCACCCCCGGCAAATTCTAACATAACAGCTACGCAGCTTCCTTGAGTGCAGCAAGGGCCGCATCGTAGTCTGGATGTTGAGCAATTTCTGGCACGTACTCAGCATAGCTTACGTTATCATCAGCATCAATCACAAAAATGGCACGTTGCTCCATACGCAGTTCGTTGATGGTTGTGCCATAGGCTTCGCCAAAAGCCATACTCATGTGATCAGAAGCCAGCGTCACATTATCTACGCCGTTTTCACTTGCCCAGCGCCCTTGTGCTGGTGGCAAATCTGCACTGACAGTGATAAACGCAGTGTTGTCACCCGCGGAACTCGCCTCTTCACTCATACGCTTGGTCTGTGCAGCACAAATGCCAGTATCAATGCTTGGTACGACACTCACCAAACGTACTTTACCTGCCGTGTCGGCTAGAAGATTGAAGGTGTTGCCAAATCCTTTATCCAGTGCAACATCCGTTGCTTTGTCACCAGCACTAACGGGTGTACCGCCGAGTGTAAATTTCATATCGCCTTTTAATGTAACAATGCGTTCACTCATGATTATTCATTTCCCCTGTTTGAATTTATACTATCTGAATTTGTATTGTTTGAATGTATATTGTTTGAATTTTGTGTATTTGAATGAATTTGCTTGGATTGGTTCGCCTTATTTTCTAACTCTTCGATAGAAATAGGTTGATATGTTGGTGTTTTGGGTGGGCCACTTGCAGGGAATGGGCTAACAACTGGAATGGATGGTGGTCCACTTGGGCGATTTGTTTGTGGTGGATTTATTGGTGGTGGATTTGTTGGTGGTGGATTTGTTGGTGTTGGCGTTGGAATATGGGGGGGGAAGTTTGTTTCGGCGGCAGGGCGTAATGGTATCTGTGATGGATGTAATGCACCATTTCCGTTGCCATTACTTTGATAGGCTCCATTTGGTGAATTTAAGATATCTTCCAAGGTCATATCGACAGGTAGACGGGTCGATAATTCATCCACGCTAAAATGAGGCAATGCTAAGACATCTGACTGTTGATCATCTTGTTCCAGAAGCGGCTGACTGTATCCAAGTCCAATCATCGGTGGTGTCACATTTTGTGGTATTCCTTGAATGATCAGGTCAGCATTGAGTGATGCACCTTCATCCATAAAGAACGTATCCACATTGAGTGTGCCATACGCTTGACTACCTTCCAGCAGTTCCACACGTTCAGCTTTGACAACACCATTATACGTTCCTCGAATGCTCACCGTCCTCGCGTGAATGTCACATTGAACATAGGAGGTTTCGGTGAGAATGACATTGGCTGGTGTTTCCACAAAGCCACCCTCAACAGCACCATCAATACGGATACTGGTATCGCTGCGAAGTACACCATTAAAGGTAGATTGGGGGCCAATAATGACTTCTATCGCATCCATTTCTGTTTTTTTAAAAAGACGAAACATAAGCTCTCGATTACAAATATAGTTGACATAGGGTGCAGGTTACAAGGTTGCAAGTTGCAACCTACAGATTGCAGCAGGTAAAAGGTTATAAACCTAATTTTATTATAACCACAAATAAACACAACAAAATACAGATCAACCTCATTTGCGTTCATCTGTATTCACCTGCAATTTCATGCCCTTCAGGTTTATATCATATCCTGATTTAGATTCGTAAGCGATGGGCATATCATTTATGTCAAAAATAACTGATTAATTTCAAATTACTGTCATCACATTTATGGCATTATATGCCAGCGGCGTGTTTGGGTCAAGCACGGGATAGCATCGTTATACATACGACTGTTTTGAGACTGAATGGGTATCTGGTAAGTCGGTATCCGGTAGGTCGGTATTCGGTATTCGGTATTCGGTGCGTCGGTACCAACCTACTGGCCTACTGATTACTGGCCTACTATCAAGCTGTCTCTGGCATAAATGTTGGCATCACTACCCCCGTGAAGGGTTTGAACTCCCCGCGAACTTGGTGAACATGGGTCTCACAGTTTTTTGCCCCCCATGCATAGAGCGTCTGCACCAATTCAGCACAATCCATCGGCACAAGAAAGACGGGTGAGCGGCCACGATTGACGTTCAGTTCAGCATGAATTAGGGCTGCGGCTTGTGCCTGTGTACGTGCAGCACCTGGGCCAATCATATTGCTACCAGGGTCTGCGACTGAGACAAGGAAACCGTCTAATTCACCAGCGTCGTTTTCATAGACAGAAACGTGCCAAATGCCCGCTTGGTTCTCGACAAAATAGCGATGGTCTTTCTCTCGCGAGATATGGCTTAACTCCATTTCTAGTGCAACAATTTTGGGGACGTCAGTCAATGTGGCAGGGCGAACATGTTCTTTGCCTTCAATCTCCTGATTAAAACCACTTTCGGGTACCTCGATAAACATATCTTGATAGGTGACGCGTGGGACAAAGCCTGCGCGGGTATATAACGAGAATGAATCAAGATTCATGGCACTGGAGACAAGGCGAATTGGCTTTTGGGCAGCGTCGGCTTGTTCAATGATAAAGTTTAGCAGTTGGCGGGCGACCCCCATACCGAAATAGTTTGGATGGACATTCATAATACCCAATGAAAAGTGTGTTTCGCGTGGGTGATAGAAACAGGACCCCATTAATCGGTCAGTTTCGGGGTGTACGGCCATGATGCAACAACCTGGGTCGAGTGCCTCGTAGACCTCACAAAAGAGCATGGCAGACATGGGGTCGCCACTAAAAATTTCAGATAGGCCATGTGAAACATACCAGTAATTAGTGGATAGGTATACCAACTCAGCGACGGCAGGCCAGTCAGCTTGTTCCATTGGTCTGAGTCGTAGGTTTGGTGTTTGTACAGCTTGCATAATTTCATCACTTTCACGCATATGCATAACACAAATGCTAATTGTTGACTGTCCTGGACAATAATACCATTAACCCAGTGAACACGCAAGTTATGCGCTATACCACTATTTCGCAAAACCATTAAATTCTATGAGTTCAGTATTGTTTGCGGACTTAATCGCAGTTTCAATCTCTGCTTCAATCTCGGCTTCAATCTCAGACAGTGACATCAAATCACGGACTCGAACCAAAAACGTCTTCAAGTCGGGTGATAATTCGCGCAAATGTTTAAGCGTCGGCCCAATTGGGTCTGTGCTGGCCGCGCTGGTTCCATAGCTACCATGAAAGGCGAAATAGGCTTGGTTGAGAACGCGCAGTGGGTAGCCATGCTCGACAAAGGCTTGCCGTCGCTGTTCCATATAGGCTTCGGCCTCCTCCACTTTGCCTTCTTCGAGATAGCGGTCTACTTGTAGACGTGTCATGCGCATTTCGGTGGCAAAATCAAAGTGATGTGATTCAACTGGGGCAGACAACACAAGACCATCTTCAATTTCGCCATCAATCACAATGGCGGGGGCGGAACGGAGCGGAGGAATACTATCGGGTGGAATCAGGTCGGGATAGAAGGTGCGCAACACTTTATCACCAATCTCATTGCCGACAATATCGGCAACAGTTTCGTTGATGGTCATGATCTCGGCATTCTTTAGATAATTGAAGCCCAATGGAAAAAAGGTGAGATAGTTGTGGACCCATTCATGGGCAACCGTGCTGAGTACCCATTCAAGACTGGCTCGGTCTACCACCATTGCAGGATAGGCGCCCAAGCCGCCAATATTGGTGATATAGGCACTGAGGTTGTGTTCGTCATAGATGGTTTTCTCACTAGATTCAATGACCTCCAGTGGAATTTCGGCACCGACCATGCGTCCATAAATTGTCTCAATCCGATCGCGCGGGCTGATGATCATTTTTTTGGGTGGCTCGACAAAGCCAAAATAGACAGGGGGCCATAATTTTAAGCCCAAACTTTGCCATATACTTTGTGTGGCAACCCCTGTGCGTTCTATCACGCCAATGCCTTCATCTGCTAATGCCCACTCAACTTGCTGCTCGATGATTTGCTCGACAGCGACACGGGTTGTCTCTTGTTGCTGACGCAGCGCATCCACTTCTTTTTGGAGGGCATCAACATTACCGCTCTGGTTATCTTCGCTGAGTATGCGATTGATTTCACCCTCTAGCCCACCAATCTGGCGCGCTCGTTCCATATATTCATCGACCCATTGGGCAGATTCTGCTGGCGGAACCTTGGCGGCTGGTTGGGTCCAATACGCCTGAATTTTTTCACGGATCGCCTTGACCTCCCAGCCAATTAGATCAAAATTCCATCCAGAAACTGTCATCGCAAATGCGGCTTCTTGGGTCTGTTTTGTGGAGGGGACACTGGCATTGACAGCGGTGAGGGCAAACCACCAGACAAATATGCTAAACCCGATGTAGGTTAGTCGTCTTAATCGACGTAAGAATCCTTGTTTCATCTTTTCAATAAGTTCCTTGACTCATCTTCGGTAAACCTGTGCAAATCAATAATTTTGCTTTTGTTCAATTATTGATTTGCACACTTTTTTGATATGAGCGAAGTTCTTTTTTCATCTATGCTTATAGTAGGATACAATCTGTGGATACATACCCATTCTCGTAGACAACAAAGGACTATCTACGAGAATACAATGTTGCAAAGGCGCCAGGACAGGGGCTGCGATGATAGGAGAGCAATCCCATAATTTCCTAGCGCCCAACCCTCCTATTCGATCCTGAGTATAACGGCCATTGATTAATCTTTCATGAGTAAAGTATAAAGAATTGATAAAGAGTTGATTATGCATCAAGAGACAAACATAACACAGTTTATCCAGAAAATGCCGAAAGCAGAAATTCACATTCATCTGGAAGGCTCGATTGAACCCGCCACCGTGTTGTCATTGGCAAAACGTCACAATGCCTTAGACCTATTACCTGCCGATACCGAAGAGGGGTTACGTTCATGGTTTGCCTTTCGTGATTTTCCTCACTTTGTCGAAATCTATTTTACCATCAGCGGGCTGTTGCGTACACCCGAAGACTTTGCGACCATTGTCTATGAGTGTGGGCGTGACATGGATGCGCAAAACATTCGCTATCGTGAACTGACCTTTACAGCCTTTACCCATACCGATTTGATGGACAAAGGGCTGACCATTGACGATTTGTTTGAGGGGCTAGAGGCGGGACGGGCGCAAGCCAAACAAGATTTTGGTGTAGAGATGCGCTGGGTTTTTGATATTCCACGCAACAGCAGCTATCCCAAAGGATATCGATCTCAACATGGTGAGCGTTATGATCCCTATCCAGCAAACCGCACACTGGAATATGCGCTGGCGGGTCAACAGCGTGGTGTTGTCGGTCTTGGCGTGGGTGGCTATGAGTATGGTGCGCCGCCCCATCCTTATGCCTCTGTTTTTGGGGAAGCACGTGCGGCAGGTTTGCTGTCGGTTCCTCATGCAGGTGAAACGGAGGGGGCCAACAGTGTGCGCGGTGCGGTTGAGGCACTCAAGGCCGAGCGCATTGGTCATGGTGTGCGCGCCATTGAAGACCCCAACCTACTCCATATTTTGAAAGATCGCAATATCGTTCTGGAGGTCAACCCAACCAGCAACATCTGCCTGCATGTCTATCGGCGTTTAGCGGAACATCCATTTCCGCATCTTGACCGTATGGGCTTGACATTGACCGTAAACAGCGATGACCCACCGCTTTTTAACACCACGCTGTGCCAAGAATATGAAGTGCTGGCAAATGAGTTTGGCTATGACCGACAAAATTTAGCGAGGATTGCGCGCAACGCTTATGCAGCGAGTGGCTTGCCAGATGAGACAAAACGGCAATCGTTGGCGGAGTTTGATGCATGGGTACAGAAAGAGATAGGTGATACGGTTCTATGAATGACGTTTTGGAATATCAGCGCATTCATCGTCTGGTTGACATTCAAGTGGATGATGCGTTTATGGATGAGCTACGCGGTGAGCCAGAGGTCAATCTGCATCAAATTGCGAAGGCAATCTATGAGACATTGGTGAGATTAGAGCGGGTTCCTTCATCGGAGAATCGACACATTTCAGAGTTACCCACATTGGTGACATTGGTCATTACTGATAATGACTACGCGCAAGAACTAAACAAAACCTATCGCGACGTGGATGCACCAACAGACATTCTAAGTTTCCCCAGCTCAGATGAAGCAGAGACGGACCAGCCAACGGATATTATATTACCACCGGAACTTCAAGATGAGGTTGGCTGGTATTTAGGCGATCTTGTGATTGCTTACCCCTATGTGCGAAAACAAGCGATACACTATGGCAATACACTAGAGGCAGAATTATTGCTATTGGCGGTGCATGGAACGCTGCATTTGATTGGTTATGATCATATGACCCAAGATGAAGAAGCGGTGATGTGGAGTGTGAAAGAAGAGGTTTTGGCACAGTTTGGCTATGCAGGACTGGCAGCAGGTCGAGGTAATTGAGATGGGCGAGCATCAAGTTGGTGAACCATTTGTGATGCCCACAAATTTCTTTGCCAACCGCTGGTATGCCTTTCGCATGGCACTAGAAGGTGTTGCCTATGTGCTGCGGACACAAAAGAGTGCATGGATAGAATTGGCCGCAGTTTGCGTCTGTGTGATTAGTGGCTGGTGGTTCCAGATTACCAATGTGGAGTGGGCTATCATTGCGCTGGTCATCTGCCTCGTCTTTGCGCTAGAGGCCGTCAATACGGCGGTTGAAACGGTTGTCGATTTAGTTTCACCTGGCATTCATCCGCTTGCAAAGATTGCCAAAGACACGGCTGCGGGAGCATTGATCTTTGCGGTGTTAGGTAGTTTGCTGGTCGCCCTCTTTATCTTTGGGCCACATCTGCTAAAACTTATTGGATTTTAGGAGACGATACCTGCAAATATTTTTACCAACGGGTCTAAATTTTGTGGGAGAAGAAATGATGTCACATCTTTATATACTCTCGACTCGGATGGCACAAGCATACCAAATCGCCAAAGATCGCCCGTTGTTACAGCCCCGTAAATTGGCTCCGGGACATCAGCCAAATACTCGTTAAATGCTAACATTTCAACGGCTAGTTGGGTAAATCCACGCTCCATATCAGCATTTTTGGCTTCAATGATCATCAAGTTTTGTTGCGTGGAACGAATGAAATAATCAACGGCACCTTTTAATTTGTTGCCAGCATTAATAGGATATTCGATTTCAAGCCGAAATTTAAAATGATCCAAAAGTCCCCAAAGGATTGGAGAAACATAAAATTCACGACGAGCAGCTTCTGTATTTAAGGAAACATAGGGAAGACGGTGTATCATTGCTTGTTGAAGCGGTTCCCATGACTCGATTTCACCTTGAGGAAGATTGAGTGGCTGTATTTTCAATTCGTAACCAAATTCTGCTAAAATTGCCTCAGTAGGAAAATTTAAGTTAAAATAGTCGGAGAAGCTATAGCTTTTATCTTCTTTTAGAATAGGTATTTTGGTTTTAATCATAAAATCACTACAAATAACTCTTATCGTACCCACCCATATCTCAAGGCCATCACCGCAGCCTGTGTGCGATCTTGCACCTCAAGTTTGTTGAGCAAATTGCTCACATGGTTTTTAATCGTCTGTGGGCGTACATTGAGAAGATGAGCAATCTCCTTGTTGCTTGCACCTTGAGTGATGTGGGTTAAAATTTGCAATTCTCTGGATGTTAATGGTGCTTCCATATGCAACGCAGGTTTCAACTCATCGGGAGAACCGTCGGTTGGGCTATATTCCGGGATAATCATATGACGGTGTGAATAGGTGTGGACCTTTTCGGTCTGTTTCTCTAACCATGTGTTCAGTTGTGGGCGTGTAAACACCTTGTCATCGACGACGCACTTTCCAGAAACCACCAAACGCACAATTTTAAGCAGCTCATCCGGCATCATGCCTTTGTTACAGTAGGCATTGGCCCCCGCTTTTAAGGTTTGAAAGCGACGATAGTCACTGTCATATCCAGAAACAATCAACACAGAAATGTGTTTGCCTTCTGCATGTTCCCGAATTTCTTCCAGCGCTTCTACGCCAGTCTTCTTGGGCAGATTGTAATCCATCAAAATCACATCGGGTTGATGACGCAACGCCAATGAGATTGCTTGTTCACCATCCTGCGCCACAGCAACAACATTAAAATCATCTTCACGTTTCAGAATCTCTTGCGTTCCTTCTAACATGAGCTGATGATCATCAACGACCATGACGCGTATAGGCAATAGCGGTAATTGAGCGGGTTGATCTTGTGTAGGTTGGTTTTGTAAATGTGTGCATGCGTGTGTCGCAGTTTTAGGTTTATGGTTGATAGATTTTGTGCTGGTAGATTTGATTCGAGTATGAATTAATGGTGATGATTCATTCACCTGATCGTGGTCCAGTGGTTCCCGATTTAATGACTCAACGAGTAGCTCCGATGTATACGACAATGCCATCATTTTTTCCTTACATATACACTTATCTAAAAAATGTGCAAATGCAATTTATTCGCCGACAACTTCTTAAGCAGCATCGTGGGTTTGCACATGACATAATAAGTGTGAATCTTTGATAAAAACTTTAATTTTGTTAGAATTTACCGATTTATATCAATAAAATCGTCACAAAGATAGCTTTTATTCAACACAAATGTTAATACAGAATAACTTTCAATTGTTCAAAATACAATTTCTCTATTTTGACAAATCCCTACATCACAAATTATAAGCATTCAATATCGCCTTGGCAAGCCCGCAAGTCAGACGAATACAATACGTTGCTGTCGGCTAATCCATACGATAGTTACCGATAAAAAGTCATTGAGAGTTGCTCGATAATTTGACGTTTTCAAGCATAAATCTTATTTTTGTGTAGGCAGTAAAAATTGACCTATATACGGTATAGTATCTTCGCATAAACCTATATATAGTATATGAGCAGGATAAATCCTATTCTCCTATATCACTATATCTAATGGTCTTGCCAAACAAAAATTACCATTTTAGAGGGCGATCATATGCAAACAAACATAAAATTGTCAGCAAGCTGTAACAAGCCAAGAACACTCAATTCACACGTTGTAAGGCACGAAAGGCGAGGGCTGGTTCGTTGGGGTCTCGCTCAGGATTACGCCCTGTGTTGTATGTTAAAATCAACTCTCGTCGTGCGCGTGTAACACCAACATAGAGCAGTCGTAAGCGTTCAGCCCCCAGGTCTATGCGCCCCTCCATTGTGGCCTCACCGACCTGGTAGTCGTCTAAAGACCCCATGTGTAGTTGTTTAATTTGTGCAATTGATTCAGCCAACAAATTCATATTATCGCGAATATACCAACGTTCGCCTCGATATTTCTCTGTCTCGCTGCCGCTGGGGAAGCTAAAGTCGTTGACTGCGGTCAAAAAGACCCGATCCCACTCAAGCCCTTTGGATGCATGCATGGTTGCGACTGTCACTTGGCCGGGTTTGGGTTCAAATCCCAGCCCCTCCTCGTTAAAGCCAAGGATACGACGCCGATTTTGGGCGATGTTGTCCAGTTCGCCAGCCAGTTCAGGTAAGCGCCAGAGCGGATTTTCCTGGCCGAGTTTTGATAATAAAACGGCTAGACGATGAGTGAGCGCGAGGTCGGCAGGCTTGGCAAAGATGGCGTTGCCGAGTGTGAGCAATAGTTCATCAACAGGCAGGACAGTTGCCGCAGTCCAGCGTCGCAAATCAGCGCGAAATGCGTCAACGACGGTACGAAATCCTGGTGTCTCGTCCATCCAAGAGAGCGTATCCAGCCAGTCTTTGTTGCTAGGAAACAGAAATGACTCTGGCTCGGTGAGTTTGCGCAGGGCGCGACCAAAAATCTCGACTGGTTCTGGTAGTTTATCCGGTGAGGGTAACTCATTAATATCCTGCTCTGCGGTCACTTCGGGTAACTCAGGGTTGAGGATAGCGGATTGCAATGTGCTGGCAACACGAACACCACGACGCGGCCACCACACATTGAGCCATAGTCGTTCTAGGTGCGTGGGTTGATGGGGTAAGGTGACATAGCTCAGAATGGTTGACAGTGCTTGTGCAGTGGTACGGGTCGTGTTATCAGAGCGTAGCAGGCTATCATCAAAGGGCGTGCCAATGCGGTTTAAGGCTTCAGCCATACGAAATCCGCGATTGTTTTCGGGGACAAGAATGGCAACTGTTTTGTCTTGGTTGGTACGCAGCCATCGCTGCAGACTGGTCAGCACAACATTGATTTCCTCGTCGGGATTGAGTGGACGATCAAAGAGATAGACGGCGGGGTTGCCAGGCTCAGGGTTGGGTTGTGGATCGCCCGGTGGCGTTGGTTCAATAAAGGGGGGCGCCAATGCCTTTTCGGGTGGAATAAGCGGGTGTTGGGTGCGTGACCACTCAATCAGATGGTTGGCGGCGTTGATGATGGGCAATGCGCTGCGGCCTGAATTGGGCAGATTGCGTGATTGCTCTGAGTAGCGCGTGACAAAGCTGCGTAGAAATTGCGGGTCTGCGCTGGTAAAGGTGGTGTTGATAGCCTGATTGGGGTCGCCCACCCGCACCCAATTGCCGTTGTCATTGGTGAGAAAACGCAGCATCCGTTCCTGGAGCCGGCTGGAATCCTGTGCCTCATCTTCAAGGACATAGGGCCAACGAGTTTGTAGACGCGCCAAAAAATCTTGGTCGGTTTCCAAGGATTGGAGAGCCAGACCGATGAGGTCATCAAAGTCAACCGCACCACGCACAAAGAGACTACGTTGATAATCTGTGTAGACATGGAGTCCAAAGTCGAGCAGCGGCCATGAGCCGGATTGCTGTCGCAACGTCGCCTGTAGCACATGCGGCGGCACAGTCAGGTCTTTGGCGACACGGATGACACTGTTGGCAATGTCAATGGCGTCGTCAATCACATAGCGTTCAATGCGCCGGAAATTTTGCAGGTATTCTGGCTTGATAAATGGACTCAGGGCATCGGGGTTGGCACGAAGATAGGCAATGGCGGAATCACGTTTAATCTCGTTGCCTGTGCGCTCATCAACAATATCAAAATTTTCGCTTAACCCCACCAAGCCAGGACGTTCACGCACAATATCATGCGCAAGACCATGCAGTGTACGCACACGGTAGCCAACACCAGCCAGCAGCCCCTGTCCTTCACGCAGAAAAGCCCCGATGCGACTGCGAAAGTTGGCAACGGCACTGTTGGTAAAGGTAACGATGAGAATTTCACGGTCATCCAGTTGACCCGTTGTCGCAAGACGTTCTACCAATTGCGATGCGAGTAGGCTGAGGGTGAATGTTTTACCGCTGCCTGGAACCGCGCTAACGCCCATTGGGCCATCCGTGTATTCAAGTATACCCGCCTGTGCTGGGCGCGGTGTAAATTCTAATGCCATCGTGTTTTGGCCTCATCACTGCCCTAAAATTTGGACACCACTCGACGTTGCTTCGGCGACCCACCCTTGCACGACAGCACCACTGCCCATCGTATATTCGATGCGCCACCATATCAATTCATTGGCTGATTCAGGACCAGCCAAAATTTGAATGTTACCACCAGGTTGCACTTGCGCCACAATATCGCCGTTTGGTTTACCCAAATGACCGGGGGTTTGGCGAATATTGACACGACTGGGTGTCAAGTTGCGTAGTTGCTGACCGAATTGATATTTGGCATCAGCGGCTGTGCCAATGGCCGCATTCACATCACCAGCTCTAGCATTGCGAGGTTGAAGTGCGACTGTCTGTATCGGTGTCGCTGTGGGTGGAACCCATTGCGCCCCTTCATTTTGTAATTCGGCCAATTCGGACGGGCTTAACCCCAACATCAGTCCCATTGCACCACAACTGGCGAGACCGATTAGCAGGAACCCCAATACAAATCCAGGCCAGAAAAAGGACCGACGGCGGCGTGGTTTGCGTGGTTTTGGCGGCTTGACTGGTGCAGGCGCAGGTTTTCTTGGAGGCGGAGAAGATGGTTTGGGTGTGGGCTTTGATGATGGCCGCGCCGAGGGTCTTGATGAAGATGTTGACTGTCTTCTTGCAGCAGAAGGTGGGACAGATTCAGCCGCTGCAGCCTGTGGCTCAGGCATCGGTCTAGGTGTTGCTTTTGGCGCAGTCAGGTGTGATGCATTCAGCGGCACAGGTTCAGGTTTTGGCTGCGAATTAGGTCGTGATATCGGACGCTGATAGGAGGCAGGTTGCGCAGGTGGAATCGACTCGGTTAGACTTTGTTCGGTTGAACTTTGTTTGGTTAGACTTTGTTCGGTTAGACTTTGTTCGGTGGGAGATACAGGGTCCACAGATTGCCATGTGACACCGGATGGGACACTGGGCGATGGCTCTGATACAGGTGGGTTCACAGACGGAACATCTTTGGGTGGTGCAAATTGCTGATATTCGGGTGGAATGGGTTTGGGTTCTGACCGAATCGGCACATTTTGGGGTGGCACATAGTGCGGCTGAACAGGTTCCGGTGGTGTGGCTGGTCGATAGTGAGACTCAACGGTTGGCTGTATTGGTACCGAGCTGGTAATTTCTGGCTCAGGTGTCACCACAGGATTGGGGCTGACAGGGTTAGGACTGACAGGATTTTGTGGAGCAGTGTTATTGATGGCAAGGTTGATGATGACAGGCGGCGCAGTTTGAGGCGTCTCCTCAATCCGTTCCACAATGGTTTGAACGACAGGTTTTGCAGTTGGTTCAATGGCAGTTGGTTCGATGGCAGTTGGTTCGATGGCAGTTGGTTCAACTACAGGCGTAATGGCAGTTGGTTCCATTGCAGTTGGTTCCATTGCAGTTGGTTCAACTACAGGCGTAATGGCAATTGGTTTAGGTTCAACTGGACTGGGTTCAATTACAATAAGTTCTGGCTGTGTTGCGGGTGATATTATTGGTGGCGAGACAGATTGTTCTATAGATGATGAAGAAGGTGAGGGTGAGGATGAAAATTGTTGAGGGGGGCCTGTCAATGTGCCAAGACCTAGCCCCAACCCCAGCCCCGGTTCGGGCGAAATCACCTTCTGCTGCATATTCACTGGCTCAGGGACAGATGCTTGTATATCAGCATATGCAGCGATATCATCATCAAATGGCGTTACCTCTATGGTAGACTGCTGTGTAGATGGTGCTGGGTCAGGTTGCTCTTCGTCTATGCCAATCGACAATGTAGGGTCTAAGGGGACGCGCTTAACATAGGAGACTTGCGAAGGTGATAACTCTTCCCACGCCTCCTCTTCAAAGGGTTCAAATTGGTCGGAAGAGGTTGTTTTTGGCATCTATCACCTCGACCAATCGCGAAGGTGCACTTGAAGTGATGACACACCTTATCGAACAGGGGCATGAAAGAATCGGTTTTATCGGCGGTCGGGAGGGGTTAGAAAGCGCCAAGCGGCGCTTGGTTGGTTACAAAGATGGGCTGGCGGCTGCAGCTATCCGATTTGACGAATCCTTGGTTGAAATCGGTGACTTTACGGCCGAAACAGGGGCGATCTTAGCTAAGAGACTGCTTAGCTTGCCCGAACGGCCGACCGCTATTTTTGCCGCAAACGACACCACTGCAATGGGGGTGCTAGAGGCGGCCGCAGAAATGAACTTGTCTGTTCCTGATGATCTGTCTCTCGTAGGCTTTGACAATACGCCTGAAGCACAGCTGTCAAACCCGCCAATTACAACCGTGGATCAAGCGGTTTCTGAAATGGGGTATATGGCTACCATTAAACTTGTTCAGCTCATTAACCAAGAGGCTAAGCCTGGTGAAGTGCTCAAAGTTCAAACCCGCTTAATCGAGCGGAGCAGTATAAAACGAATCAATTAGGCACATTAAGTTTTAACGGATCGAGTTGTATCGGTCTATTTTTTTACCCATTCCGGTAACGTTACCGGCAACCATACCAGAGCTTGAAGGAGAGCAATTATCGATTAGAAAAATCACAAAAAAAGAAGCAACCCATCCCTCTCCCTTTCCATGACAGAAGGTGAATTGCTTCTGCACGAGTATACCTCGCAATTTGAAGAGAAATTTTATAGATGAAACAAAGGACAGAGTAATGAAGATTTCAAAGCAGTTACGCATTTTATTTTTACTTGTTGCCACCGCCCTGTTCATAGTCGCATGTGGTGGTGCACAAGAACCAGAACCAAACACCGATCCAGAGCCTGAGGCAGTTGTTGAGGAAGCCGAGAAGGAAGAAACAGCGGCCGAAGAATCCGCTGATACGGACGAAGACCAAGAGGAACTGGT
>JBCCFC010000070.1:0-20241 GCA_039029935.1 Chloroflexota bacterium | reverse complement strand
CGCCTGGCCGCACGTGAAGCCCATCTTCCAGGCCATCTGCGCCAAGTCCGGCGACGAGCCTTGCTGCGACTGGGTCGGCGACGGCGGCTCCGGCCACTTCGTCAAGATGGTGCACAACGGCATCAAGGAACAGATCCATTAGATAGTTTTGTTGCTGATACAGGTGTGATTGCATCTATAGAAATGTTAAGAGCAGCTACTAGCATCTGTGTTGCTAGTAATATCGTAACTGTTGGAAATGGTGTTGATGGAATTACATTATTTAATGTAGTGAGTGGTCGCAACCCGGTTTCAATTACGCAACTAGATACACCAGGCGCAGGCAAAGATGTTGCTTGTACTGATATGCTAGTAATGGTAGCAGATGGAAACGAAGGTTTATCCATTGTAGATGTAAGCGACCCGCCTGCATCTTTGATTACAAATCAAATCCCACAAAGTGTTTTAGGGGGTAATGCAGAAACAGTAGTCGCCGCTGGTAACATCGCCTATGTCGGATTGGGTTCGGGTAAAGTCGTAGCAGTCGATATTACAAGCGGTTCACTGTTAGCATCCCTTGCGTTTGACAATGCAATTATAGACCTAGATATCGTAGGAGATTATCTCTATGTACTCACATCGCAAAAGCTACATACAGTTTCATTGGCCGATGGCATGTTTGAAAAAGCAGGCTCAGTCAGTGTCAGCAATGGTAGAGCACTTGCAGTCGGTGAAACAATTGCCTATGTTACCCATAATCGAGGATACAACACCTACGACATCAGCGACCCAACAAGCCCAACACAAATCGCTACTGGCAACACAACCCAATTAAATTGGGGCAAAATCGTTCCCAATGGTTCCGGCTTGGGCATCGGTGCAGTCGGTGATTTCAGCCCAACAGACCCACGTGATATCTATCTCCACGATATCAGCCATCCCAGTGATACCAACAATTTCCAAACACTTTTTGAAACACCCGGCAGCGTCCAAGACATTGCCATCCACAACGGTCTCGCTTACATCGCCGACGGTACAGGCGGTATGCACGTCGTCAACTATCTCGCCTACGACTCATTGGGCAACCCACCAGCCATCACCATGAACACGAACTTTGACCCTGCATCTGCGGAAGAGGGCAAGTCGGTCCGTGTATCGGCTGTCGTCACCGATGATGTGCAGGTGCGAAACGTTGCCTTTTATGTCGATGGTGAGTTGGGTTCAACCGATGGCAGCTATCCCTTTGAATACCGCTTTGTCACACCGTTGATGAGCGAGCAAACCACCTTCACGCTGCAAGCACAGGCTACGGACACGGGCGGCAACACGACCTTTACAGATGAACTGATTGTCAACGTTTCGCCAGATGCCACACCACCGCGTTTGGTGCGTGTCTCACCCGCACAGGGCAGTGCATTGGGCAATATCGCCACGCTTGCCGCCTTCTTCAACGAGCAGATGGATTCAACATCCTTTACCGACAGCAGCTATTATTTGACAGATGCGGGGGCGGATGAAGTCTTTGACACGGCGGATGACACGCTGGTGGCTGCAACCATCGTATGGCGAGAAGAAGCATCTGCCGCCTTCCTCAACACAGGCGACCTTGGTCCTGGCTACTACCGAGCCACCTTGACTGATGACGTGACCGACCTCACAGGTAATACACTGGAAGAGGGTCATGTCTGGGCCTTCCGTGTCTTTGATGTTGGTGAAGACAACGACCAAGATGGTGTCCCCGATGACCTTGAGCCTGTGCTTGGGCTGGACCCCAATGATGCCGATAGCGATGATGACGGAACCTATGATGGTGACGAAGACTATGACAATGATGGTGTCACCAACTTCCAAGAGGTGGTCATGGAGACGTTGGCAAACAACCCTGACAGCAATGGCGATGGCACACCCGATGGTGAGCAGAATTCGGACGCCGATTCCTTGACCGATGTCGAAGAGGTCTTTGTCTATGGCACGGATATGCTGCACCATGATTCGGATGGCGATGGTTTTAATGATGCGGATGAAATTGCAGATAACTCAAATCCATTGGATGCATTGAGTTTGCCCCAAAGTTTGAAGATGGGTAATTTGCTCAGTGTGCAAAATTTGACACCACCCGGAGATAATGAAGTTGGAACCATTGGACCCACATTCTCTGTACAAAATCTGGCTCCGCCGGGAGCTGATGTAGGAAAAGTAATCGGGACAATATTGTCCATACAAAATCTGACACCACCAGGGGAAAATCAAGTAGGGACGATGGGTCCAACTTTCTCTGTACAAAATTTAGCACCGCCAGGAACGGATACAGGTAAAGTGATTGGGTCATTGCTTTCAATTGAAAATTTGTCACATCCGCAATTGATTGAGGGTGGTGCCGTCGCCCCTGTATTTAGCGTGGAGAATCAGGCGAATCCATAAGAAGACACCTCGGATTTCAATCCGAGTCTGATAAGCAAACCCTGATAATGAGGGTTCAAAAATTAATTGTGTATAAACTCGCACCGCCGTGAACGGTCGGTGCTACATAACGACGACCCATGAATGGGCCTTTTTCCCATACGCGCAAAGCCCGGTTCAGCGGGCGTTGTTGTTTAGCCCTGCGGTTTCAACCCAGGGCGGGTTTTATCAATTTAATTTTTGAATGTTCATAATCAGGATAGCACTAGATAGCATCTCGTGTGGTTAAGCATGCTTTGCATAGCAGACGCCGAATGAATTCGGCGGGATCATTTATTTTACAACACTTCTATTCAACCCCTTCAACAAGGGACTTATCGCCTTGTGCGCATTCAAATCACAAGGCACAACATGGGCTTACATTTCAATCCCATATTGCTTCAAAAGGAGAAAGACAATGATGCAAAAGAAGACAAGACCGATGACACAAACGCTATGGCTTGGCGTGATCGTTGCAGCAGTTATCGGTGTTGGGTCTATATTGTTTGTGAACACCAATGCACCAACCCAAGCCGCAGTGGATAGTAGCCCTGACCCTAAAATCATCGAAGAGGCGGTGCAGGAGAGGGCACTGAATGCAGAAATTGCGGCTGTTGACAGCGATGTATCGTTGAGTGCAGCAGCCAGCGAACCGCAACAAACGGCAAATCCAACAGGTCAAACTGCAACTAAGGCCGCTCGTGCCAACATTAACTTTGATAGTGGTTCTGATGGTTCTGATGGAGCGTTGGTGCTAAATTCACCTGGCACAGTTGATTTCTTTACATTAGACCTAGATTCAGATGGAGACGGCATCTACCATTTTACAACAGTCACGATTACCAGTGGTGTTGTTGTTGATATGTCGGGGGTACTTGCGCCGCCTGTCATATGGTTAGCGACAGGCAATGTGTCGATTGAAGGTACAATTAATCTAAACGGACATAATGGCGAGCTAATTGGTAATGCATTGCCCGGTGCAGGAGGATATGCTGGCGGTAAAAAGAGACAAAATGGTTTTGGAATCGGTGGTGGAAAGCTGGCTGTAAGCACCAATATAAACGCAGGTGGCGGTGGTGGTGGCTATGCTGGTGGTGGTGCTAATGGATATGCCAGCTCAAATAATGGCGGCTCTTCATACGGTAATGTTTTCATACTCCCTCTTTTAGGGGGCTCAGGTGGCGGTGGTGGTTATCACACAAATGACGGTGGTGGTGGCGGCGGTGGTGGTGCAATATTGATTGCTAGTTCAACCAAAATTGTACTTAATGGTAGTATTCAGGCGAAAGGGGGCAATGGCAGCACCGATGCAGGTGGAGGTAGTGGTGGTGCAGTGCGCTTAGTCGCCCCTGAAATCGCTGGCGAGGGGGGCGTTTCAACAACAGGCGGTTCCCGTGGCGGTAATGGAGGGAATGGTGGTGATGGACGAATTCGGCTTGAAGCATTTATCCACAATTTTACAGGCGACCTAGTTCCCGATTTTTACCTCTCTACACCAAGTGCGGTCACACTACCAAATACCGAAATACCGCTCCGCATAGTCAGTGTTGGCGGAGTAGCAGTCCCTGAAAACCCGTCAGGCGGATTTAATCCTGCGGATATGGTCATCAACGAAGCCTCCTCAACCGTGTTGGAGATTGAAGCGCATGGTGTACCTGTGGGAACCGTTGTTGATGTATTACTGCTGTCCGAAACAGGTGACACAACCATCATCGAGTCCACACCATTGGCGGGCACAGTGTTGACCTCCACTGCAACAGCAACTGTCACCATTCCACATGGGTTCTCGCAGTTTGTCGTGCAGGCGGATTGGGCACCGTAGATTATGGTTGGTTTGGGTTTTGCATAATCGAATCGTGATAGGGCTGGTTTTGTACTGAACGCCAGCCCTATATGATCCGGATCACCAAGGGTATCGTTTGTACCACCAGACTCAATGACATAATCTAAATCGTGTTTGTTCCCATAATCATCCTACCACGTCACTTTGCTGCCTTTTCTGGTTGCGCGTTTTTTTGCTTGATAATTGAGATAGAGATTATTCGCGTCACAGAATTCTTGAAGGAGTGGTTGCATGACGCCTTCGAGTGTATGCGCGATAGTATGCCTATTCCTCAGTCACATCTGACCCATCACTGTCGGCCCCATCCTCAACCAATTCATCTACATTCTCTTCAGACTCTGCTGCCTCCTCTTCCGCAAGAGACGCCTGCAATTCCTTGAGCAACAATCGCTTTTCCTCGGTGTCCAAGCCCGCAAGACGTTCCTCTGGTTTGAACATCATCATCAACTCTTCAGGGCGCAAGCCCATGACACGCTCTTCAGGGCGCAAGCCCATGACACGCTCTTCGGGACGCAAACCCATAAGACGATCTTCCGGTTTAAACATCGCAAAAAGTTCTTCAGGACGCAAGCCCATGACACGCTCTTCTGGCTTAAACATCGCAAAGAGTTCTTCTGGCTTCAATCCAGCCAATCGTTCCTCAATGGTGGCACTTGCAATCAGATTCTTGCGGAATCCTTCGCCAATAGCAAGAACACGTTCGACATTCATTTTATCCCCCTCCAATTCTTTCAACTCCAACTCATGCGCCTTTGCAATTGCAAATATGACTGTCAAAAGTTGACTTACATGTGAATCCTCTGGCAACTCATGTGCATGTTTCGTCAATACATATTCAAAGGCGCGCTCACGGACCTTTTTATCACTTACAAACAATTGGAAATAGCTATTATGTGGCTCTGGGCGCAGTTTGTTTAGCGCAATGAGTACAATGTCCTCGTAGGCAGGCATTGTGCTGGTATAAACACCTGGGTAATCGCTAATGGGGTGCTGGTCTAAAAATGAATATGATTGCGTGATACACCTTCCTTTTTGCACCCTCGTTTTTCGAGAGTGTATAATAGCGCGGATAAATGGCGTGGGTGGTGTAGGGGAAAAATGTCGAGAACCATTTGATGATGGTGACGCCTACTGAGTAAATTGAATCTCTTGTAGGAAGCTGTCAGCGGGTCAGCACTTCAGCGGGTCAGCACTTCAGCATTTCAGCCTGACAAGCTGACTGGCTGACTAGCTGATTGACTGACTAGCTGACAAGCTGACCCGCTGAACAACTTCAAATCACAAGGAGAAACATAGATGGATATTCGTGAAATTGTAAAAAATGAGCTGGCAGCGGTGGTTGCGGAAAAATCCCCTGTGCCATTTCCTGATGATATCGAGGACGATGCGTTGCTCGATGAGTTTTGGCTGGATTCGGTTGTGTTTACGGCCATGATCACGAGCATTAGTCAACAGGTTGGCTATACGCCGACTGACATCGTTGAGGGTGTTTTCTTTCCAACGACCTTTGGCGAACTCGTGGACGTCTATCAAAACAATGCATGATAAAAATTTAATTGAATATATAACCATATGAAAGCCATAGATTTACCAACATATTACAATGTCATTGACATCCTCGAACATAATCTCGTCGAACGCGGTCAGAAAGAGGCACTCTTCAGCGCAGAACGGACCATGACTTTTCAGGAAGTGGCGGACCAAGCCAACCAGGTGGGCAATGCGTTACTGCGTTTGGGTGTACGCAGTGGGGATATTGTGGGGATTCTTGCGCCTGATAGCAGCGAGTGGGTCACATCTTTTTTTGGCATCGTCAAAATTGGGGCAATTTCGCTGGGGATGAATGCGCTGCTGGAAGAAGCACAGTATGAGTACATCCTGCGCGATAGCCGGGCGCGTACCCTAATTGTACACGAAAGTCTGCTCTCTAAGGTCGAAGCTATCCGCGATGCACATGAGACACTTGCCCATGTGATTGTGATTGGTGAGCCACAACGGTCAACGGACATCGCCTTTGATACGTGGATTGCCCAGGAATCGACCACGCTTGACGCCGTGCAAACCCACCGTGACGACTTCTGTACGCTCAACTATTCCAGCGGCACGACCGGACAACCCAAGGGGATTTTCCACGCACACAAGGACTACCCGCTCCTCGCACAGAACTATGGTGTGGATGTCCTTAAGCTACAGGAGTCTGATCGCGCGTTTTCCGTATCTAAGTTCTTTTTTGTGTATGGCATTTGTAGCAACCTGATTGGCTCGTGGTATGTCGGGGCCGGCATGGTTGTCTATTCCGGTTCGCCTCGAATGGTGCATGGGGTGTTGGAGACGATCACGAGCTTTCAACCAACGCTCCTTTATAATGTCCCCACAGGATACAGCAGCATGTTGGCGGTGACTAATCTGACGGAATCGTATGACTTATCGTCAATACGCATGTGTGTATCAGCCGGCGAACCACTGCCTGCGTCGACTTGGGAACGGTGGCGCGAACAAACAGGTCTGGAAATTTATGAACACATTGGCTGCACCGAGACGCTTGGTGCCTTCCTTGCCAACCATCCGGGCAAGGTGCGTGCGGGGAGTAGTGGGACCCCTTGTGTGGCCTATGAGGCGAAACTGGTGGATGATGACGGGCAACCTGTACCCCAGGGGGAAATTGGCACTTTGCTTGTCAAGGGAGAGACAGTGGCGCTCTTCTATCTGCATCAGTATGAAAAGAGCCGACAGACCTTTTTGGGGGAATGGTACTGGACCGGGGATAAATATCGCGTCGATGCCGATGGCTTTTATTGGCATATGGGACGTGCCGACGAATTGTTCAAGGTCGGTGGCAACTGGGTATCACCGACTGAAATCGAGGAGGTCATCAGCAGCCATCCTGACGTGCGCGAATGTGCAGTGATTGGTCAGCTCGATAATGGCGCACTCATGCGTCCCAAAGCCTTTGTCTGTCTCAACGACTCGACCGAACACGAGCATCCAGAAAAAACAGTCTTGCCCGACTTGTTGCGTTTGTGTACCAAGGGGTTGACCTCATACAAACGCCCCCGCTGGATTGAATTTATCGACACCTTACCACGCACGGCCACAGGGAAAGTGCAGCGGTTTAAATTGAAACAAGATTCGTAATTTAGGCGTGGTTCAGATGGTATTAACTCAAGGTACCAAATCACCGTTGAGTTAGCACGCCCCGTGCGGGTCAAGCCTGTGAGATTAACCCGCACGGGGCGTGCTAACTGAACGAGACAAATGTAACCCTTGACTGAACTATGCCGTCATTTATAACAACACAAATTTAACTCTATGAAGAAAACAACAAACATTGAAACAAATACACCCAACGATCCCATTGCCATTATTGGGATGGGTTGCCGCTTCCCCGGCAATGCCAATTCGCCTGATGCATTTTGGGAGGTTTTGCGTGATGGAGTGGATACATTGGGTGAAATTCCTGCTGACCGCTGGGATGTGGATGCCTACTATGATGAGGATTCATCCGATAGTGTGCCAGGCACGATGTATGTGCGCACGGGCAGCTTTCTTTCGTCTATCGACCAATTTGATCCACAGTTTTTCCGCATGTCCCCGCGCGAGGTCGCCAGCCTAGACCCACAGCAACGGCTTACCTTGGAAGTGACGTGGGAGGCGTTGGAACATGCAGGCATCGCACCGCAATCGCTACGCGGGAGTCAGACAGGTGTCTTTACAGGTATCTTCTGGGATGATTATTCGGGACAACGGCTCTATGCAAGTACACCCGAAGAGATTGGGCGCTACACCCTGTTGAGCCAACTGCGTGGGTTGACGGCTGGGCGCATTGCCCATACACTCGACCTACATGGGCCAGTGATGCCTGTGGACAGTGCCTGTTCATCATCACTCCTCGCCCTCCATCTTGCCTGTCAGTCGTTGCATATAGGTGAGTGCGATCTTGCGCTGGCGGGCGGTGTCAGCCTGATTGTATCGCCAGAATCAACAATTGCACTTTGCCAATCCAATGCACTGGCACCTGATGGCCGCTGCAAAACCTTTGATGCTGCCGCAGATGGCTTTGGGCGTGGCGAAGGGTGTGGCATGGTTGTGTTAAAACGGCTGAGTGATGCGCAGCGCGATGGCGATCCCATCCTTGCGCTGGTACGTGGCACTGCGATCAACCACGATGGACACAGTCGCACGGTGACAACGCCCAATGGACTCTCTCAGCGTGCCTTGCTAAAACAGGCATTGGAAAACGCTGATCTTGTGCCAAATGATATTCAATATATCGAGGCGCATGGCACAGGCACGACTGTTGGGGACCCCATTGAGGTCATGTCGATTGCGCGCACACTCTGTCTGCAACGTGAGACACCCTTGATGCTGGGGTCGGTTAAGGCCAATATCGGCCATCTGGATGCAGCGGCAGGCATTGCCAGCGTCCTCAAAATGGTCCTGTGCCTCCAGCATGGCGAAATCCCGCCACAGCCACATGTTCATGAGCCAACACCGCGTATCCCTTGGCAGGACTGGCCGCTTGCTATCCCCGCCACGTTGACGCCTTGGGCGGCAGAAACCAGACGGGCAGGCATCAGTTCCTTTGGCATGAGCGGGACCAATGTACATGCCATTCTGGAGCAAGCACCCGTTGAGGAGCCGGTTGAGGGGCAGCACACAACTGCGACGACGAATCCAGAGCCTGCCCATCATCTACTCACCCTCTCGGCCATGAACCAAGAGACCTTGCAGGATTTAGCCAAAAACTACGCCACCCACCTTGCACACAATCCGCAACAATCGCTTGCTGACATTGGCTATACCACCGCCACTGGACGCAATCACTTTAACCAACGACTCGCCGTTGTCGCTGAATCCACTGCGCAGGCTGGCGACGAGTTGACCCAATTTGCCACGCAAGGCCAGACAGGCGCGTGGTCCTTTGCAACCGAGGGCAGACCGAAACGCCCAAAGATTGCCTTTCTCTGCACGGGGCAAGGGGCACAATCTGTTGGCATGGGGAAAGAACTCTACGCAACACAACCGATATTTCGCTATTGGCTGGATCGCTGTGCCGACATTTTGACCGGGCATTTGGATAAACCACTGCTTGAGGTTTTATGGCCTGAAGATGACGCAGATGATAAAGATGCTATCCACCAGACCATGTACACCCAGCCCGCCCTCTTTGCAATTGAATATGCGCTGGCACAGCTATGGCTCTCGTCGTGGGGCATTACCCCCAGCGTCCTCATGGGACACAGTGTTGGTGAATATGTGGCCGCGTGTCTGGCCGATGTCTTTACACTGGAAGATGGACTCAAGCTGATTGCCAAACGTGGTGCATTGATGCAGAGTCTGCCAGCGGGTGGCGCAATGCTCAATGTCTTTGCCGATGAGAAGACAGTTGCGCAGATGATTGCCCCCTATCCCGATACGATGTCCATTGCCGCCATCAATGGCCCAACAAGCATCGTCATCTCTGGTGTCGGGACAGCCATTGATGAGATTGCTGCCGAGCTAGACAGAGCGCAGATCAAGACAAGGCCATTGGCCGTTTCTCATGCCTTTCACTCGCCGCTGATGTCACCGATTCTGGCAGAGTTTGCACAGGTTGCCGAAGGCGTATCCTATGCCAAACCACAAATCCCATTGATTTCAAATGTCACCGGGCAACTTACGGATGGAACCAACGCTGAGTATTGGGTGCGCCATCTGCGGGATGCTGTTCGCTTTGCCGATGGCATGACGACGTTGCACGAGATGAAGGTAAACACCTTTATCGAAATTGGTCCCAAACCCACGCTGCTGGGGATGGGGCGGCGATGTTTGCCAGAGGATGAGACGACACAGGCTCTATTATGGTTGCCCAGTCTGCGCCCCAACGCCGAATGGCCGACGATGCTCTCCAGCGTGGCACAGCTTTATGTGCAGGGGGGAACCATTGACTGGTCGGGTTTTCAACAGCAAGACAACGTTTCATATGAGAAATCGCGGAGTGAGCACTCTCTAGTGCGGGGTGTCCACAGGGAATCAGCTCCGCATTTCTACAAAAAAGTGGCCCTGCCGACCTACCCTTGGCGGCGTCAACGGTATTGGCAGGATGTCACCCCCAAGCAACCAGCCAACGCAACAATGGATTCACCCGCGCAGAAACATCCGTTGCTGCACAGTCGCATCGCCTCACCGCTTAAATCCATCTTCTTTACCACAACATTGAGTGCAGACAACCCGCCCTATCTGCGCGAACATCAAGTGCTGGGGCAGCCGACTGTGCCTGCTGTCGTCTATGTCGAGATGGCATTGGCGGCAGGGCGCGAAGTACTCAAGAGCGATGCCCTTGCCATCTCGGACCTATTGATTCAGCGCGTATTACCCGTTTCTGACGCACCCAAAACTATGCAGGTGATTTTGACACCCGCTGACCAAGCCTATGAGTTTGAGATTTTTAGTCTCAGAGAGGAGGAGTGGATCTGCCATGCAACAGGGTGTCTTGCGCGGCGTAATGAATCTGGTAGTGAACCCAGCGAAACTGATGTCAACATCCAGCAACTTACCTCTGCCTATCCACACGAATTACCTGTCGAACTCTGTAGCGAACGGCTTGCTGAACGGGGGCTTATGTTTGGCCCAGCGTTTCTGGGCATCACAGCGTTGTATCAAGCAACAGAGGACTCAGCGGACGGTGTCACCCGTTTGTTAGGCCGTGTGGAGCCGCCCGCCAGCATCACGGGGACAGCCGATTACCTGTTTCACCCAGCCCTGTTTGATGCCTGTTTGCGTGTATTGGAGGCAGCTTTTCCAAACACAGCAACAGAAAATGAAGATAATGCTCAACTCTATCTGCCCGTTGGCATAACCGCGTTGCAGTTGCATTCGACACAGCCAAGTGCGATTTGGGTCGAGGCAACGGCCAGAACGCAGGGGCAGACACGCTTTGTCGATTTTCGACTGTTCGATGATGCAGGTCAAACGGTTGCCCGCATTGATGAACTCTATCTACGTCCTGTGCCGATGAGTATTTTGCAGCGTGAATTGTTTTATGAACACTCGATAACAGTGGATGACGACTGGTTTTATCACCTCGACTGGCAACTCGAATCGGGTGACGCCTCCAAGCAGGCGAGTGGCGGTGGCTCATGGCTTATTTTGGCCGACCAAGGCACGGTTCATACAGAATTGACGGCGCGATTTGATGAACAGCAGGTTCCATACACGCTTGTCTTTGCGGGCGAAAACAATCAACAACTGGATGCAATACGTCATCAACTCAACCCAAATGAACCCGCTGCCTTTGACCATCTGTTGACAGATGGCCTGGCAGAGAAGCCCTGCGGAATCGTCCATCTCTGGGGGATGGATCAGCATGATACCGATACAGACCTCTGTACGACCAGCATGCTGCATCTTGTCCAGGCTTTGGTGCGAACGGGGACAGTCATGCCGCTCTATCTTGTTACAAGAGGTGTGCAAGCGATTGGTGCCCATGCACTTTTGCCGGACCTATGGCAGGCGTCGTTATGGGGGCTGGCGCGTGTGATTCATGCCGAACACCCTGAACTGTCATGTACCAATATTGATCTGCCAGCAGAGGATCAGGGCATTGAGCGCATTCAAGCACTGTATGATGAACTATGGATGCAGGATGGTGAAACCCAAGTGGCGTTTCGTGCGGGACAACGCTATGTTGCGCGGTTGACGCAGACAGAATTCGATGCACAAGCGGCGGGTCAACAGGACCATGATGGGTTACGCATCGACCCTGATGGCTGCTATCTGGTGACGGGTGGACTTGGCTCAGTGGGGCTACAAATGGCGGAACAGTTGGTGAGCGAGGGCGCACGACATCTGCTACTCATGGGGCGCAGCGGCGTCACATCATCTGCACAGCAGACGGTGATTACACAGCTTGAAGAGATGGGGGCAACGGTCCATGTCGTGAAGGCGGATATTTCTGATGCCGATGCTGTCAAATGCGTGATTAATGGCGCACCGAAACCGTTACGTGGGGTCATTCATGCGGCAGGTGTGCTCGATGACGGTGTGCTGATGGAACAGACAGCCCAACGCTTTGCCAAGGTTGCTGCGCCCAAGATACAGGGTGCGTGGTATCTGCACACGCACACCCAATCATGCAACCTAGATTTCTTTGTCCTCTTCTCCTCTGTCACCTCGCTGCTGGGGACTGCGGGACAGGCAAACTATGCAGCAGCCAATGCATTTTTGGATACGCTGGCCCACTATCGCCGTTCGCTGGGGCAACCAGCATTGAGCATCAACTGGGGGCCTTGGGAAGATAGAGATGGCGTCTCTGGCATGACGGCCAAGCAACAGGTGCAGCGACGTGTAGCCAATGAGGGCTGGCAAATCATGACGGGGGCATTGGGCTGGAAAGCGATTGAACGGCTCTGGCAGCAGGGGATAGCCCAGGCTGGCGTGTTGCCACTGGAGTGGCCCAAGTTTATGCAGAGTGTCCCCAGCGCGTCGGGGTTGCCTGTATTGGCTGAGATTGCGTCTGCGATTCAGACACCGTCATCAACGGTTGCGCAGACACCGAAGATTGCACAACAACTCCAAAGCGCCACAGCGGAACTGCGTACTGCGTACTTAGAAACCTATCTGTTAGAAAGATTGGCACAGACGTTGCGCGTTTCAGTCGAACGTCTGGATGCGCAGCAGTCACTTCAGCAGTTGGGCATGGATTCACTCTTGGCGGTTGAGCTACGTAGCTGGATACGTCAAGATTTGTCTGTGGACATTGGGCTAGAGACGTTTTTAACAACACCGACTATTCATGATTTGGTCATATTGATTGAGGGTGCTTGGCAATCGCTTCATAGCGGCAGCGATAGTGCGACCAAGGACATCGAGATGGAGACAGCATCCGCTCCACAAGAGCATGATGGCGCATCATCATGGCTCCGGTACATCTCATCCAATCAGCAGGCACGGTTACGTCTCTTCTGTTTTCCTTACGCGGGCGGTGGCGCGTCTATTTTCCGCAACTGGGGTCATGCATTGTCAGATGACATTGAAGTCTGCGCCATTCAACTGCCAGGGCGTGAAGATCGTGTACAGGAAGCACCCATCACAGACCTATCGTTGATGGTCGAGACCCTGCTGCCAGAGCTTCAATCACAGTTGGACAGACCCTATGCCCTTTTTGGACACAGCATGGGTGCGGTGCTTGCCTATGAGGTTGCACGGGGATTGCGTCAACGGAACGCACCTGAGCCGCTACACCTATTTGTGTCGGCACGTCCTGCCCATCCAACGCCCACTGCCAATGGTGAAAACATGATAGATCATCATCCACATGGCGATGGCACCTTACATACACTGGCCGACCAAGACTTTATCAATGAACTACACCATCGGTATGGCGCAATCCCTGACGCAATCCGCAACAGTCCAGAGTTGCAAACGCTGTTTTTGCCGATTCTGCGGGCTGATGTCAAGTTGTTGGAAGTCCATACCTATACATCCGGCGCACCACTGGATTATCCAATTTCGGTGTTGGGGGGCGTGAACGACAAAAGTGTGACGCAAGAGCAACTGGCGGCATGGCAGTTGCACACTACTCGCTCATTTACAAAACGGATGTTTGCAGGCGATCACTTTTTTATCAATGATGCGCAGGATGCGTTGTTAGAGGTAATTGGGCAAGAGTTAGTCGGTTATCTATAGGATATTCGTGTAAGGCCATTCCACAAAATAAAATGCCCATAGTGCCTGTGGAGTGAGCACTCTCTACTGCGGAGCTTACACGAGAAAGCCGGCGTTAGGACCCAGAGGGTTCCCCCGCCTAACTCCGCGAACCTGTGGGTAATTTATTTTGTGGATTAGCCTAATGTGGTATTCAGTGTTCAGTATCAGATCAATTCATCGCTAGAAACGAAACGGAGGACACAAGATGTCAAACGAAAAAACAACACCAAGCCTCTGGCTGGGTCAACGGCTACACATTGCTTGTCTAATCCCGCTGCTTATACTCACATGGCTGGTGTGGACATACCTAGACAGTCCATTTCCCGTTGCCTTCTGGGTTGCCGTTGCTATCCCCATCATCCATCAGATTTTTGTCTGGCTGACATGGCGCACTGAACTCCGCTCGCAAGCTATCAGCAGGACAATGGGCTTTCAAGGCTACCTCATCGGCTTTTTTCTGTTCTTTGGTAGTCGCTTCATTTCGTTGTTTATTCTGGCGTGGCTGGATCGAGGGCGCCTCCATCTGCCAACGCTGCTACAGGTACTCATCACAACGATTTTTGTTTTGCTTGGCGTCTATGCCATGTACAGCGTTGCGCACTACTTTGGCATGGCACGGGCGGCGGGCGCCGATCATTTTGACCCACGCTACCGTGAGATGCCCTTGGTCAACGAGGGGATTTTTCGGTTTACGAACAATGGCATGTATATCTACGCGTTTCTACTATTCTGGGCCATCGCGCTGGGTTTTAACTCCGCCGCAGCATTGACCGTCGCGGCCTTTAGTCATGCCTATATCTGGGTTCATTTCTATAGCACCGAGAAGCCGGATATGGATTACCTCTATGGATAGTCCTACAGACGTGGTAACAAGATATGTGACACAGGTTGCCAACCTGTGATATAAAAAAGCTTTCAGCACTTCAGCATTTCAGCACACTGGCTGACAAACTGACAAGCTGGTTTTATACTTTCCTATGCAATAAAAAAGGGTTGGTCATTTCGTTAAGAAATGACCAACCCTTTTTATCTTTTTAGCGATTAAACGCGCTCAACTACCTATTCACCTTCAGGGTAGAGTACCACCTGAATGTATTGCTCATTATCCAGCAGCATCTGCGCCGCCTGCTGAATATCCTCGACTGTGATGGCGGCTACTTTCTCATCATAGACCAAAGTATCGAGAATATCCTCGTCGGGATGCTCGATATAGTATTTGATGATTGCCAGCCAGAAGCTGTTGTCCTCGCGCATCTCTTCGCGCGAGCGTAACGTCTGTTCAATGGTCTTGGTCAGGTTATCTTCAATCGGGCCATCATTTTTGATCGATTCCAATTCCTCAAAGACCACATCAATTAACCCGTCCATCAGGTCTGGAGCCGTGCCAAAGTAGATGCCGACCAGATAGTTTTCGTATCCCTGTGTGCGGATATTGGAGAAGACGCTGGTGGAGTAGGCCCCACCCAACTCTTCACGCACTTTGTTGCTAATGCGCAGGTTGAGGACACCTTCCAATGTGCGTACCAACACACGGTTGCTCTGTGTGGCGGCAATGTCATCATGGAAAGCGATAACGGCGAGACTTTGGCCTTCCTGCCCCTTGACAACAGTCTGTTCGACAACGCCTTCAACAGGTTGTGGAATTAGGTCTTCCCATGTTTCTTCACGCCCTGTACTGGGCAGTGTACCAAGATATTGCTGTGAAAGTGCCTTGATGGTGTCAAGTTCAAAGCTGCCGACAAAGACAAAGGTGCTGTCGCCCATATCGGCAAAGCGGTCCTGATAAATCGCCAATCCGTTCTCACGGTCGAGTTCATCGACTGTCTCTATCGGCAGTGGGCCTCGGCGGATGGTTCCTTGATAGAGTGATTCATACCACGCATCAATCAGCGCGGCAAATGGTGTCAATGAGCGATTTTCAAGCTCGGTACGCAGTTGACTACGCATGGCTTCGTAGGAATCCTCATCAGCACGAGGGGCGGTGACATAGAGGTGGATGAGTTGGAACATTGTCTCTAGGTCCTCAATTGAGGCACTGCCGGACAAGCCCTCGCTCAAATCATCCATGCTTGGTGAAACGTTGACCGTTTTACCCGCCAAAAATTTGAGCAGAGCTGTCTCATCCAGTTCACCGACGCCACTGCTGGCAATGACACCCGCAATGACGCTGGCATCTGGATAGTCTTCATCGGAAACCAGTGATAACCCACCTGGGCTGACAGCGGTGAAGAGGATTTCGTCATCCTTGTAATCGGTCGGCAGCATCATGACGGTGACGCCATTTTCCAGTTCGATGGTGGTGATGCCCAACTCTGGAATTTCACTTTCCGCTACAATGGCGGCAGGCTCTGGCAGGTCGGTGACTAAGGCATCGACAGTTTCCTCATCGACATACGGCTCAATCGTGCTTACCATCACCTCTGCCACAATTGCGGCAAGTGCCTCCTCATCGGGCAGGTCTACATCCTCTTTCTCAGGCGCAGTCACAATGACAGAGTGGTTGGTGTCACCAGAAAGTTCTTCGGTCAGTGCGTTGACATCCGCCAGCGTAATCTCTGGCATCAAGTCCAGCACCAGACTGTACTCAAATTCAATGCCCGAAATCATGTCGCCTTCAAGATAGTGACGGCGATATTCATCGACATAGTTTTCGCTCTCGTTGTTGGCACGTTCGATGTAGGCTTGTTCATAGAAGTTGGTCATGGTGGTCTTGGCACGTTCGAGTTCGGATGCCGTGAAGCCATGTTGACGCACACGTTCGACCTCGGTCATCAACGCGGCCAGTCCTGCGGCCACGCCATCATCCTCGACAATTGCTCCAACAACGGCACGCTCAACTGTGCGCACTACGCCCCCACGACCAGCAAAGCCTGTCTGGAACGGTGGGTCGGCAGCACGGGCCAGTTCATCCAGCCGGAAGTTGAGCATGTCATAGAAGATAAAGCCAAGCAACAAGTCACGATAATCCGCACGTGTCACGGTTGGCTGCGCATCCTGCAAATAGGAAACCATAATCTGTGTGGTTGGATTTTCAGGGTCGGTGACAACCAAATACTGCGTCCCCTCTTGGTCAGGGATGTCATAGCTCACACGCTCTGGTGCATCCTCATATACGGGCAACGTCGAGAAGCCTTCGATAATTTGTGATTCAATGGCATCGACATCGATATCACCAACAACGATGACGGCCATCAAGTCTGGGCGATACCAATCCTCGTAGAAGCGGACAAATACATCACGCTGTGCCGTGCGTACAATGTCCATGTCACCAATGGGCAGACGGTTTGCATAGCGTGAATCACCCAACAGCACCTCCAGCGTCTGCTCGCGGATACGTCCACTGGCACTCTCTTCGCGCAGACGATATTCATCCTCGACCACACCGCGTTCTGTGTCGATTTCGGCAGGGTCGAGTGTGGCATAGGCCGCCCAATCTTCAAGAATGTCAATGCCCGTCTCGACAATTTCTGGATCGTCGGTTGGAATCTGGAAGCGATAGACGGTCTCATCAAAGCTAGTGTAGGCGTTCAAATCTGCACCGCTGACTACCCCGACGCTCTCCAAAAAGTCGTCAATGGCAAGTCCTTCAAAGCGTTCCGTGCCATTAAAGAGCATATGCTCCAAGAAGTGCGCCAGCCCTAGCTGGTCCTCATCCTCCTGCACAGAGCCAGCATTGACCACCAGACGCAGCTCCGCGCGATTATCCGGCTCCTCATTGTGACGAATATAATAGGTCAAGCCATTGTCCAGCACACCCAAACGGATACGCTCGTCAATCGGCAACACATCATCATCGGCATAGCCGCTGACATCCGGCAATTCATCGGCAGCATCTTCTACAGTAGCCTCTTCGGCCGATTCTTCAGCCATACTCTCTTCGACAACATCCTCGTCAACGGCTGGCTCCGGAGCTTGAATAGGTTGACAGGCGGCCATGAAGAGTGTCAAGCTGAGTGTTAATAGTAGTAATCGTTTCATCTATTTTTATATGTCTCCTTAATATAAAAAAACCTCATATAGAGATTCAGTTGATTTTATGGTAGAAAGAGCTGAGAGATGTTATCATCAACGTACTTCGTCGGATTGTTTAACGAGCCACATTCTCAAAAATTCCTTCTCGAATTTGCTGGATTAGAGCTGGATCGTGCTTTTTCTCAAGCTCTGCCAAAAGGTCATTAAACTCTATCCAGCTGTCGTTTTCCTCATTGCGGTCATAAATTTCTTGCGCCTCCATAAACAATTGTGTATGATATAATTTCTCAATTGACGTATTCCAATGGTCAATGCTGACAAGCACCGCACGAGGTTATTAGCGTTGCGCCAAAATAATCGGCCCGTCTACCATCATACCAAAAACCTCTTCTTGTTTGTGATACACATCACAAACCGTAGCAATTTGTGGTACACCATTCATTCTCGTTCTCCTTCATGAATATTAAACTGGAAGACAATAATCAAAATCTGTAACGCAATAGTATACGTTCATTCACCTGCGGACAGTTCATTTACCCACAATTAGTCAAATCTACCAAAAGACAGGCTAAATTTTTGAAATAGAAAAATGCCGCCCAACTTGGACGGCATTTTATCATGAGAGTCAGTTATTGACGCTTTTTCACCCTTCCCACTCCCACTCATCACGCTATGTTATGCAGCATAAAATCTTCATGAAGAAATAATCGCTCGAATACGTTCCAATTCTTCCGGTTCCAAACGGGGTGGTGCATAGGCTCGCATACCATGTTCGGTGGCATCCAGACCCATTTCTTCTTCTTCTGGACTGACACGCAGGATGCCGACACCACGCATAATCAAGAAGAGAACCAACATGGTGAAGAAGGCCCACAATGGAATGGCGATGGAACCGACAATCTGTGGTAAAAACGCCTTGCCGCCAAAGATGGCTGTTGCCAGACCACCCCAGACACCACAGAGGCCATGTACAGGCCATGCACCAACTGTATCGTCAATACGGATTCGCTCTAGGAAAATCATACCAATGACAACCAACATGCCTGCGATGATACCAATAATCATGGCTGAGATATTGTTGACCGTATCACAGTTAGCCGTGATGCCCACCAAACCGCCAAGTACACCGTTAAGCGCATAGCCCAAGTCGGGCTTTTGTACAATAAACCATGCTGCAATCATCGCACCAATCGCACCTGCACCTGCCGCCAGCGTTGTATTGACCGCAATCAACATGGTCGCTTCGACATTGGCCGACCCACTAAAGGCCAATTGACTACCTGGGTTGAAGCCATACCAGCCAACCCAGAGAATGAATGTACCCAATGTCGCAATCGCAATACTGTGTGATGGTAGTGGATTTCGTGCCTGTTCAAAACGCCCAAGGCGTGGCCCTAACACAATTGCACCCGCCAGCCCCGCAAAGCCACCGACAGAGTGAACGACCAATGAGCCTGCAAAATCGTGGAAACCCATTTGGTGCAGCCAGCCGCCACCCCATTTCCAGTAGCCACTGATGGGATAGATGAAGGCTGTCAATGCAATACTATAGATAAGATAAGCTGGAAATTTCATACGACCCGCAACCGCTCCGGACACAATGGTTGCGGCTGTTGCAGCAAATGCCACTTGGAATAGCCAGTCCGCTTGGGGATGCAGCACCCCTGGGCCTGTTTCAGCCGGGTCAATCGACTCTGCGATGCCAAACCCGCCAAAGGCAAAGAATCCACCTTCCACACCTGGATACATTAGATTGTAGCCAACAAACCAGAAAAGGATTGCGCCTAAGCTCAAATCCATCAAATTCTTAAACAAGATATTGACGGTGTTTTTGCGTTGGTTGAACCCCGCCTCCAGAATGGAAAACCCCGCCTGCATAAAGAGAACCAAGACTGCGGCAATGAACAGAATCATATTGTCGATGGCATAGTATGCCTGTTCAATTGAAATTGGTTCCTCATCCTGTGCAAGTACAGATTTATAAAAGACTAACCCCAGCAGTGCAACTAATGGAACAACCCGCAGCACTCTCACATTCATATGAAAACTTCCTTAACTAAATATACATATATTGTGTTGATAGAAGTTCGGCTTCTATCAACACAATATATTTGGTTGATTGGTAATTAACGCTGTGGAGCAAGTATACAGAGGCTGAGGGGTATTCGCAATGTGCATATTGCACAATCATGATTGTGGGCATCTTGTGAATTTTTTAATCAGTTTGTGATTTTTAGCTAAATTAAAACTATATAGTAGGTTAATTGTCTTGTTGACGACTAAGATGAGACTGGCATAAAATGATTAAATATGAATTACAT
>JBCCFC010000069.1:0-20308 GCA_039029935.1 Chloroflexota bacterium | reverse complement strand
GGTTGAGACGAATTTGATTTACGCCATGATTTTCCACCATAAACGGATTGGTCACAGAAGCGTAGAGATACTTAATTTCATTATCATTTAGCACACGATCATAGATTCGTATTTCATCTAAATATCCATGTAGCAAATAATAAAGAAAGTTGCCTTTTTGAGCACCAAAAAGCCAAGGATGTGACTGTGAAATTGAGAATGACTTTCTATCGGTTTCCTCTACTTGCTGTCCGTTTTTGTAGGTACGTATGATTGAATCTGACGCGATAAACGTTACAAAAATAAATTCCTGTTGGTTAAACGGTTTGCTTGCCTCAATAGGAACCCCTACCCTGATGGCATTCCCCCATCCACCGAGATAATGCCCAATGGACGTTCGACCAGCATATGTAAAGAAGCTGTCGCCACCTTCACCATTAGAGATAGTTGTGTCAGGATCACTTATTGTATTATAATATTTTGTCCAATACGTGATAGTGGTTTGTTGCAAGCTACTTAGAGAAGATGAGTTTGGAACAAGCACGTAGTCATTAGCACCATCAAAATACAATGCATTGCCTTGGACTCCAGCCCGGGCTGATGCACCACCATAAACTGTGCCATGATTATTGTGTGGACTACTGTCCTTGGCTGTGCCATCGTCAAAGGACCAGTAGCCTACCAAGCCATCATCAATGTTATCGACATATGGTCCAAACTCCGTTGCATACTTCCCTATGCCATGCAACGTCTCATAATTCGTACTATACACCTTCACCGGATACAACCCCGCCAACTCATGCGTAAACTCCACCCAATCCCCCGCATCATGCGTCCCCGAAATCGTCACAGGCACATCCAGCGGGCGATGGACAACGCCTTGAATTTCGTCCTCGCTGGCGGCGACAATGGCACCGAGAATACGCACGGAGAGGGTGGGCGTATCGGGGTCGTTGGTGTTGACGGTGAGCGTCTGGTCAACCGCACCGACGGCCAAGGTCGAGGTGTCCAAGGTCAACTCATACACGGTGTCGTCTGCTGCGCCGATGGTACGATTGCGCTGTTTACTGGCAGTCGCGTTGTCCGTTGGTGTGAGGGGCAGACCGCTGGCGGGGGTGTCGAGATAGGTGTAGAGCCGCCCCATGCCCGTGTTGGCGAGGGTGAAGCGATGCTTGAGCAGTGTGCCTTGGGTCACGTCGCCCATATTCCACGTCAGGTCAGCGGACTTGACCGCGAGCGCGGGTTGTGGGTCAGCTTGGAAGGTGGCGAGGGGACGTCCAGCAGTGTCGAGGATGTTGCCTTGGTGGTCAGTGAGAAAGGCCAGCACAATATAGGCATCTTCGTCATCATAGCTGGGGCTAAAGCTGCCACTATCCCAGTCGAGCGTCACCGTTGTCGGGCCAGAGGGCAGCGCGGTCTGACGGTGCGCCTGGTGGACGACTTGACCGCTGGCGTTGATAAATTCGAGAAAGAGTTGGGCATCGGTCAAGGGCGTGGCTGTCGGGTTGTTGACCACAAGCTGTGTCTGGTTGTTGCCCGTGCGGAAGGGCGCGGTTGTCACCATCTCCACGCCGATGTTGTGCAGCATCTGCCCCGCAAACTGTTGCAGATTGGTCGTGGGCGCATCAAGTTGCATGGCGGCTGGGGGCAGCACAAAGCGATGGTTGCCCTGCGGGTCGTTGTAGGAGACGATGACCAGCGGTTCGGTGTATGGCTCACGGTTGATGGTGTAGGCAAAGGTGTCACGCGGGGTCTGTGCCTGCACGGTGAAGCTGTCGCCCTGTTTGACCGTGCCACTGTAGAGGGCAACCGTCAGCCCATGCTCACCCACCGCCAAAAAGGTTGGGGATGCATAGCCGCTGCCCATGTCGAGGCTACCCGTTGCGCTGCCATCACTCCAATTCAGCGTCCATGCACTGCCATCCACAGCATTGGCACCGACCGTACAGCCACCACTGTTGCCACAACTCACGCCAAAGGTATAGGTGCGGTCGCTTTCGCCTGTGTAATAGCCGCCCACCGCAGGCACGGCATGACCCTCCTGCGGCCAAGGGGCGGGCAAGTCGTCCAAGTCGGGCATCAGCAAACGGCTCCCCACGATGACCTGTTTCTGGGCGCGCACCCGACCCGAACCACCGACGGTGTTGCCGTCGATTGTGATCGAATCATCGGGCGCAACCATCACCGCCTCCACGCCATAGGCATCATAGAACCCCATGTTGAGCAGCGAGAGCGTCGCCACAACGGTGTTGCCTGTGTTGCGACTGTTGCCTGTACGGATGCTGTGTAGCCCGGCCAACAACTCTGGTCGTGGGAAGGAGGTAGCGTCATCGGCATCGGTCCCCAACTGGCGTTCGGAACGGTCGCTATAGCCATCAAGATCGCTGTCTTGGTTAAAGCGGAAGAGAGCCACCGCACCACTGGCCGCTGGCGTATCCTGAAAGCCCTCGCTACTGCTGTTCCCCAGCCCATCGGTATAGACATTCCACCACTCCGCCGTTGAGAGCGCATGTTTACAGAGCAGTCTCGATCCAACTGGCCGTGGCTCGACACAGCGCGACACCGCCCCATCCTCTGGCGTCCAGATGGCGATTAGATTGCCGTCATCATCCAGATCATGTGGGAAGTAACGCGTCAACACATTGAGCAGCGTCTCTGTCCCCCACGTCGGAATCAGATAGGTGTCAATGTGCTCATCGCCATCATCCGTGCCATCCTCCATCGCCACCATCACCCCGGCGTTGCTTGCATCCTGATAGAACAGTTCATCAATGCCATAGGTAAAGTCCTCCACCACGATGCGCACGGGACCACCGAGGTCGATGGTCTTCATCTGCTCCAAACTGAGCGGGATGCGTCGTGAGGTGTAGCTGTGTTCCTCGTTGGGCATGAAGTTTTGGAATTTGCCAGCACCGCCGACATCCTGCGCCACAAAATAGGTATAGGCCGGATTGAGGTCATCACCGATGTAGAGATTGAAGGCGAGGTTGGCGATCTCGCGGGCGTATTCTGTGCCGACGTTGCGGATTTTGTAGGTGAAGGTGAGGTCGGCGGAGTGGGCAGAATCCACAGCGGTGGCACGGCTCCATGATTCCTCGCTGGAGAAGGCTTGGGTATTGGTGACGGTGTGTTCTTCGTATTGGGTATGGGTATGGCTTTCAGAGCCACCTCTAGACGAACCCCGTGTACTTGTCTGTGTCGGAACAAAGCTGGGTCGTGGCGCTTCAATACGAATAACAGGTTGTGCAAATATTTCATTTGAATTTGTATTGTAGTTGATAATTTGACCACCAGTGGGGCCAGTCTTGCCATCTGCATCATAGGCATTGGCGCGGTCCTTGTATGTGTCTAGCCAAGTCGTTACGACTGCATTTTTTGCACAATTCAACCGTGATAAGACGCCGTCATATTCACAGCGTTTCCATCCATCCCTTGCTGCCCCCAAACCATCTATGCTTGTCCGTATATTGGCGCGGACTGCCGAACTGATTACCTTTTTGCATGAGACTTCCTTACAGGCTGCATCGGTGACAAATCCTAATCCATCCCAAGCTGAGTCAACCGCTTTATTAACCAATTGTGTCCCCGCAGTTAAGAGTGCCCCTCCTACGAGAGGGTGTAACACATTTGCAGATGAATGATTTGGCTCAAATGATGCGGCAACTAATGCGGTTGTTGTACTAAATTCCTCATATTCATTCCATGTAGTGGTATTGGTTTTGCTGGTACTTGTCCCTTGTGTCTTCGCCGTACTATACGACTTCTCCGTCCCTTCACTAATTACATGGTCCGTCGTCACCACTGTCACCGTCTCCACCCTCAGCGACGACCCCACCACATCCACCTCTGGTACAGGATACGCTGCCACCAACGGATGATTGCCCGGCGCAAGCACCCACGCGGGCATCTCGGCAAAGATCACGCCCCAATCCTCGTTGCGTGGCAAGGCCCCATAGCTACAGAAGCCACCGCTGCCGTGACAGTAGGTGTTGCCAAACAACTCCTGCCCATCATCAAACTTGTCGCGGTCGGTCGATTCACGGTTGGCGTTTAGCCCCAATTCCATGCGTTCGGCCAAATCAGGCACAGAATCCGAGTCATCGTCATAACAGTCGCTCTTCTGATGCGGCCAACCCAGAAACGGTTTGCTCGTGCTGGGTGCGCTTGGTAGTTCATTCTTGACCCACGCCTTGAGCGCGGCGATCTCATCGGCATCGCTTGTGCCATCAAAATCGGTGTCAGCCTTGGTCACATCGGTACACCAGAAGCCCTCGACGGTATCGGTCACACCATCGTCGTCGCTATCCGTTGTGGCGGCTGCGGCCAAGGTCTGGCGTTGTTGCAGGGTCAACGCTTGCATGGCCGTGTGCAGATTGGCACGGCTGGCATTTTGTACAGAAACAGACACAGTGATCGACTCTGTGACAGATGCAGCCTGTACGCTTGCCATCGCCCCCATCTGTGCAAAGAGCGGCTGCAAACTGCCCGTCCGCAGGGCGGCGTTGTTGGCGGTGAGCAGATGCAAGTCATCGGTTTGCTGGGGATGAAAGTGCCAGCGCGCCAAGTTTTCGAGTTGGGTGGCATCGACGAGAACGGTGGCGGTGCTACCCTCCGTGCTGATGTTTTGGTCTAAGACGGTGACGCCCATTTGGGTAAGGGTGCGCCATTGGGTGGCATGGGTGATGTCGATTTGGGTGCGATAGATGATGTTTTCGGGGAGCGCATGTGGGGAGATGTCTGCTGTCTCGGTGGTGATGACAGGCAGGGTTATATCGGGTGGCGTGGATTGCGCGTGGAGGGGGAGGCTGGTGAGGGTGAGGGTGGTGATGAGTAGGATTCGGATTGCCACCGATTGAAATCGGCGTCTAGTATAGGAAACCTGTTGAAACAGGTTGGTACGCGTTGACGAACTCTGTTGTGACGCGTTTTGCATTGTTAATTGTGTATGTATGTCCGATTTTTGGTTATGCATTGTTTGTTGTGAACTCCTTGTGTTCAATGGATTGTGTACTGTGTATCGGTTATGCGCTTAGTGGCGCGGATTTTGGGATCGCGGATTGGGATTTGGATATAGGTGAGCATTCGTAGGTCCGGCTAACAACCGGGAATTTATGTCAACATGTTCAATTCCAAGAAAAAAATTGATTGGTGACAGATTGTCACTGATAGCGTGACCTACGAATAGACCAATCCGCGATCCCCAAAATCCGCGCCACTATTACGGCAGCACCAATGCGCGTAACGTGCCACCAAACGTCTGCGCACCTGAGCCATCACACCACACGCGGGTTTCAATCGTGTGTGTACCTGGCTCGAGTTTTGCACTGGATATATTGGCAAACCCACACCAGTCGCTTCCCGTAGAGTTTGCGCTACTCCGGCAACCGGATATCTCTGTAATACCGGAGGCTGCCGTTGTACGTGCCCCGTTGATAAAAATATTGGTATAGACCGCACGTCCACCACCGCCATTTTTTCCCAGACCAGTTGAATCAATCCAAACTGTACCGGGTTCATCCAATGTCACATCAAGAGATAGCCCCGATATAGTTGTCCATGCGCTATCACTGTCTCTGGTGCCACCAACACATCTAGGAATATTCCAGAACGACTGTGGCGCAGTAACAATATGACTTTGGATCAGACCCTCAGCCAATTTCTCAGCCGTAACACTCCCATCTGGCACACGCCACCCCTGCATGGCAAATGGCACACTCCCCAACTGCACACGCGGCGTCATCTCATCGTCATCTCCCGCAGCCAGTCCCAGAAACAAGCTGCTGTTCTCGCTCATCACCGTCGCACTAATCGGTGTCATGCTCCCCAACATCACGTTGAACAGCCCATCAGTCACCTGCACACCATTGGCGTCAGTCCATGCCTCTGCCCACAGCGGTGTGCCACCCTCGGCGGTGTCATAGAGCCGGAAGTGCATGTCAACGGTTGCGGTCAAGGGATTGCCATCAGCATCAGCGAGGCGGCCTTGGTAGGGGATGATGTTGGTAGAGGGAGCGTTGGCGGCAGGTTGGTTTAGGCCCGTGGCGGTGACTTGAATGACGCCTGTGCTGAGTGCGTAGAGCAACGTCGCCATAGCTACGCCGATGGCACATAGGGTAAAGAGGACATTGCCTTTGGAGGGTAGCCAGCTTTGTGCTTGTTGGTTTGATTGGTTTGAAGACTCCATCGTTGAAGTCTGAGTATTGGTTGTCATTGTTTCGATCCTTTTCAATGGCACTGTTGCTCGATAAATAGTCCGCCGATTGCCAGTCAATGTCTAGCATCGGAAAAAATACCCACCGAATGAATTCGGTGTCTGATACGCAAAGTACGCTGAAGCGCATTGACACACAAGCCTGCTTTAGCAAGCTTCGCCTATCAGCGTTGGGTTTCAACCCGACGTTTTATAGCCAGATTGTCACGCTACTAGCGTGACCTACGAGTGAACCTATCTTGGCAATAGCAAAACACGCAGATTGCTACTCCAAATCATCACGGTTCCAGTTCCACTGCAACTAGCATATGTTGAAATATTGTGTGTACCCGGCTCAAGCTCAATTGTGGCAGTGTTCGCAAGAGAACAGAATGGATATGAGCCACTATCAGTAGGGCTATTTCGACATCCGCCATACACGACATTACCGCCATCGGTGGTTACAAATTCGTCGTTAATCTTAATTTTGCTGTAAATTGCTTGTCCAGATTGCGTATTCAGCCCTAGCCCCGCGACATCAATCAATGCCGTTCTTGGCTCATCAATGGTGAAATCTATCGTTAAGCCGGGTATCAGAGGACTGCCATTTGTAGAGCATGACTTATAATCCCACCTATTTGTTGACTGAGACGTGCTATGCACTTGAAAAAGATTTGGGGCCAGTTTTGCGGCTGTGATGCTCCCATCGGCTGGCTCAACTTGCACATCATATGCCAACTTCTCCGTTGTAATACTGCCGTCCGGCACACGCGATCCCTGCATAGCAAAGGGCACACTCCCCAACTGCACACGCGGCGTCATCTCATCATCATCTCCCGCAGCCAAGCCCAGAAACAAGCTGCTATTCTCGCTCATCACCGTCTCGCTAATCGGCGTCATGCTCCCCAACATCACATTGAACATCCCGTCACTCACCTGCACACCATTGGTGTCGCTCCATGCCTCTGCCCACAGCGGTGTGCCACCCTCTGCGGTGTCATAAAGCCGGAAATGCATGTCAACGGTTGCGGTCAAGGGATTGCCATCAGCATCGGAGAGACGACCTTGGTAAGGGATGATGCTGGTGGAAGGGGCGTTGGCGGCAGGTTGGTTTAAGCTCGTGGCAGCGACTTGAATCACACCTGTACTGAGTGCGTAGAGCAACGTCGCCATGGCCACGCCGATGGCACAGAGGGTGAAGAGAACGTTGCCTTTAGAGGGTAGCCAGCTTTGTGCGTGTTGGTTTGATTGGTTTGAAGACTCCATCGTTGAAGTCTGTATATTGGTTGTCATGATTCATTTCCTTTCGATGTCTGATTGCTGTGTATAAACCAAGGCACATACTACAGCAGATTTGGGACAGGAACGGATTTTTTTGCACACGAAGACTAAAATCCGTTCCCATCCATAATCCGTTGTAGTATATTTTTTCATTCCTTACGATCAAAAACTCAAATCCTCATCCGCGTCCTTCCGTATCCGCGTTTTCCTTTTCGCCCTACCCGATGATCAAATTGATCAACTGCTGCACGTCAAAAATATTCCAATTGCCATCGCCGCTGAGTTCACCGCGCTGCCAATAGTCGAGCGGATAGAGTTCGGTATCGGCTGGCGTATCGTGTAGCAGCATGTTGAGCAATATCTGGAGGTCCAGTACGTTGATCGACCCATCGTTATTGATGTCACCATTTGGCTCTTGGTTGACGGGCAGCGAGAATGCGGCCAAAAAGCCGGGCTGATGACGGAAGTTTGCACTGCGTAGGGTAGTGGTATTGTGTGGCAGGGCATACTCACCCACAGTCCCCTGACTTTGGTAGCCGCTCGACGAAGATGCCCCCGCCCCCGCAGGATAGGCACTGCTGATCAACTGGAAATTGGCCGAGCGGGGATGTTGTTGGGCATAGCTTGCGGTAGGGATGGCAAGCAGGGTGATAAGCATGATAAGCCATAGACTGGTACGCTTGGTTTGTTGTTGTTTGTATTGCATTGTTGTTTCTCCTGATTTTTGAATGAATTCTGCCGCTTATTAAAATTCAATGACAGCAATTTGACGTTCGTAGTCCCAAGTCACATCAGCCATTCCACCAAGCCATGCCCTTGCACGGAATGTATATGTACCCGCAGGTAAATCTGTAAAGAGATATGAGCCAGAACACCCCCAATAAGTTTTACCAACTGGATGGGTTCCCTCAAGGTGTATAAATCGAATTTGCTGCTCGCCCTGATAGACAGAAATTCCACACCATCTTGAGCTAGCAGGTGATGAGTGATAACGTCCTGTCATCGTGACCAAAATATTCCCGCCATTGGTTTGTGCTGTCACTTCCATTAAATCATTGACGTTTTGCCCTTTGATGTCTTGCCAACCGCTGAGATTTTGTTGGGTAACATTCCCACAGTTCTCACATGTTTTCTCACCGAGTAAACGTAACGTCCCAACAGAATCTAACTTAGCACTTGTCACAGCCCCATCAGCCAACTTTTCTGTCGTAATACTGCCATTAGGCACACGCCACCCCTGCATGGCAAACGGCACACTCCCCAACTGCACACGCGGTGTCATCTCATCGTCGCCACCCGCAGCCAAGCCCAGAAATAAGCTGCTGTTCTCGCTCATCACCGTCGCACTAATCGGCGTTATACTCCCCAACATCACGTTGAACAGCCCATCAGTCACCTGTACACCATTGGCATCGGTCCATGCCTCTGCCCACAATGGTGTACCGCCCTCTGCGGTGTCATAGAGCCGGAAGTGCATGTCAACGGTTGCGGTCAACGGATTGCCATCGGCATCAGCGAGACGACCTTGGTAAGGGATGATGCTGGTGGAGGGGGTGTTGGCAGCAGGTTGGTTTAGGCTTGCCGCCCCCACGTTGATGATGCCTGTGCTGAGGGCATAGGTGACAGTGCCTAACGTCAACCCGATTGTCACGAGCATGGCACAGAGGGTGAAGAGGATAGTTCCTTTGGATGGTAGCCAGGTTTGTCCTTGCTGGCTTGATTGGATATTTTTTGTCACAGTTTTATTCCTTTGTGATTTCAGCCAGATTGTCACTTAAAAAGTCTACTGCTCACCTAAAACAAGATAGTTTATACATGTCTTAAATGAACCTATGCCATGAATTATCATGCTGCTGGTAGTATTACTATAGGTTGCACCCTGAAGCGAATGATGCCCCGTAGATAATTGAAGTATCCTCTGCCCATTGACATTGAACCACCAACCAGCCTTTCGCTGAAAGATAGTAGATACTTGGTTAGCCCCATCTACTTTCAATGTGACACCAGATTCACCCGTTGAAGAGGTAGATCGGGCTAACCCATCCATCCATATCAATACCTTGCTGGGCTTCTCAAGTGAAAAGTCAAGAGAAAGACTTGGGATTTCTTTAAATATGTAACTCCCTCCCGGAAAATCATAAGTCTCATGGTCCGAGAGACAGGCTGTCCCAGATTTTAAATCTAACTTCTCACTCGTAATACTCCCATCTGGCACACGCCACCCCTGCATGGCAAACGGTACGCTGCCCAACTGCACACGCGGCGTCATCTCATCATCATCCCCCGCCGCCAAGCCCAGAAACAAGCTGCTGTTCTCGTTCATTACTGTTGCGCTGATCGGCGTCATGCTCCCCAACATCACGTTGAACATCCCATCAGTCACCTGCACGCCATTGGCGTCAGTCCATGCCTCTGCCCACAGTGGTGTGCCACCCTCGGCGGTGTCATAGAGCCGGAAGCGCATGTCAACGGTTGCGGACAGCGGATTGCCATCAGCATCAGCGAGGCGACCTTGGTAGGGGATGATGCTGGTGGAGGGGGCGTGGGTGGCTGGTTGGTTTAGGCTGGCCGCACCGACGTTGATGATGCCCGTGCTGAGGGCACAAAATCCGGTTCCCAATGTTAGCCCCACTGTCATGAGCATGGCACAGAGCGTGAAGAGAATCGTGCCTTTGGGTGGTAGCCAGCTTTGGTTTTTCTGGTCTAATTGGATACTTGTTGTCACAGTTTTATTCCTTTGCTATGTAAAATTTCGTTGTTTGTCAGATTGTCACGCTACTAGCGTGACCTACGAATAAACTAATCCGCGCCCCTACTATGGCATCACCAGCGCGCGTAGAATACCACCGTGTATCTTCGCTACAGTCCCACCGCTGTCACAATAAACTCTAACGTCAATGGTATGCTCGCCATGCTCAAGAGTCTTGCTTTGGATATTTGCGAGAGTACACCAGCTATTACCTGAGCTGTCTTGGCTGCTATTGCCACAACCAGATAGATGTTTAGCACCTGAAGCATATGTTGAAGGCACGCCATCAATGAAGATATTGCTATAAACATCTTTATGTGAACCCATATTCATACCTAACCCTGAGAAATCAAGCCAAACTGTCTTCGGTTTATCTAGCGTGAGATCAATTGAGAGGCCGGGTATAGTAGTCCAAATTGAGTCATCATTGCCATCGCGTCCACAGGTCGGAATGACCCAGAATGATTCTGGTGTGGTTACGGTATGGTGTTCAATAATTTCGTCAGCCAACTTCTTACGTGTAATACTCCCATCCGGCACACGCCACCCCTGCATAGCAAATGGCACACTCCCCAACTGCACACGTGGTGTCATCTCATCGTCGTCACCCGCAGCCAGCCCCAAGAACAAGCTACTGTTCTCGCTCATCACCGTCGCGCTAATCGGTATCATACTCCCCAACATCACGTTGAACAGCCCATCAGTCGCCTGTACGCCATTGGCATCGGTCCATGTTTCTTCCCACAGCAGTGTGCCACCCTCTGCGGTGTTATAGAGCCGGAAGTGCATGTCAACGGTTGCGGTCAACGGATTGCCATCGGCGTCAGCGAGACGACCTTGGTAGGGGATGATGCTGGTGGAGGGGGCGTTGGCGGCAGGTTGGTTTAGGCTGGCCGCACCGACGTTGATGATGCCCGTGCTGAGGGCATAGAATCCGGTTCCCAATGTTAGCCCCACTGTCATGAGCATGGCACAGAGCGTGAAAAGGATCGTGCCTTTGGCTGGTAGCCAGCTTTGGTTTGGCTGGTCTGATTGGTTTGAAGACTCCATTGTTGAAGTCTGGATATTGGTTGTCATGATTTCAATCCTTTTCTAGTAATTGTTTGGTTTGTGCTATACTGAATTAGAAATTTATGGTTACATTGTTTTTTAAGGAAAAATTTATGTTATCTGCACAACTTGCTGAGTTACAGCTACCGAGCGAACTTGAGTCACAACAAGAGAATGATTTCCAACGTTCTGTCATCTATCATCTTTTGGTGGATAAAAAGATCAAGGTAAGAGATGCCCTTCCGCTGCTTTCAACAAATGATCAGCAATGGCTGGTCAGCACAATTCTTCACACAGCCCAAGAAACACTATTTGTCGCCTGTCATATCTCGGATGAGTCTTGGTCACAGACATATTGGCAACGCTACCGTGATCTGTTGGGTCATCTATTTGTCTGGTTTCATCAAGACGTTGACGTTAGCTATCATGGTCAACTGCTTTCGATTTTACGCACGATTACCCGCCGCTATCAGCCCATGCAGCTAACTGCTACACAAATTGAATATATTCAGCGGTTGACCATGCGGCTCCATGAGAAACATTTATCACAGGACGATATTACCGAAATTACATATACGCTCGAAAACGATGGGCTGCACACCCTCATGGACCTTGCTCCGATTGCAGACGAGCTTTTTGCCTCCTATGTTGCAGAGTTAGGACGAGACTAGGTCTCCACCCGAAACCAATCCGCGTTCCCTTGATCCGCGCCACTATGACTGTCATTGCCAGATTGTCACGCTACTAGCGTGACCTACGAATGAACCAATCCGCGCTCCCTTAATCCGCGACCCTACGGCAGTACTAACGCACGTAACGTACCGCCATAGACCTCGCCTGCATTCACACCACCGTTACACATTATGCGAACATCAATGGTATGATCACCTGATTGAAGTGTTGTGCCAACTATATTTGATAATGGACAATATGACTTTCTGGAGCTATCTGGGTAAGAACTCGAGCAACCTGACAGGTCTGGCTCGCCTGATGCAAGTAGGGTTCGTGTGCCATCAATGAATACATTGCTATAGATATAGCGTCCTGCACCATCATTACGACCTAAACCAGAAAAATCAATCCAAACAGTTTTTTGTTGGCTCAATGAAAAATCAATAGAAAAATTGGAGATAGCTGCCCAAGAGGCATCAATGTCATCGCTCAGGCCGGAACAATTTGGTACATCCCAATGTGACTCGGCCATCGTGACCACATAACTATCAATTAAATTCGAGGCCAACTTTTCACTTGTAATACTCCCATCCGGCACACGCCACCCCTGCATGGCAAACGGCACACTCCCCAACTGCACACGTGGCACCATCTCGTCATCATCTCCCGCAGCCAAGCCCAGAAACAAACTGTTGTTCTCGCTCATCACCGTTGCACTGATTGGCGTCATACTCCCCAACATCACGTTAAACAGCCCATCGTTCACCTGCACACCATTGGCTTCAGTCCATGCCTCTGCCCACAATGGTATACCGCCCTCTGCTGTGTCATAGAGCCGGAAGTGCATGTCAACAGTTGCGGATAATGGGTTGCCATCGGCGTCAGCGAGGCGACCTTGGTAGGGGATGATACTGTTGGAGGGGGCGTTGGCAGCAGGTTGGTTTAGGCTTGCCGCCCCCACGTTGATGATGCCCGTGCTGAGGGCATAGGTGACAGTCCCCAACGTCAATCCGATTGTCACGAGCATGACACAGAGTGAAAAGAGGATATTGCCCTTGGATGGTCGCCAGCTTTGCCCTTGCTGGCTTGATTGGTTTTTTGACTCCATCGTTGAAGTCTCAGTTGTCATGATTTCATCCTTTTCAATAGAATAATTGTAAAGCTACAGGCTAGGATTGAAATCCCAGCCTGTTATGCAAAACGTGATGAATCACGTTGGCTTGGCGAGACCATACATCCATTCCCAACCCAGCGCGTTCATCCGCACACAATAGCCCGCTTCAGCGAGCTTGCGCTTAACAGACGCCGAATTCATTCGGTGGCTTCTTCATTCGGTGGCTTCTTTACCCACCAACATGCCCCACCCATATTGGTCAGAGCATGTTGTGAACCTTTACATTCTCAGTTCAAACGACGACTGGCTCCTCACATGAAACCAATCCGCGTGTCCCAAAATCCGCGCCACTACTGCGTAATCAAATTAATCAACTGCTGCAAATCAAAAATATTCCACGCCCCATCACCACTCAACTCACCCCTTGCCCACTGATCCGCTGGATAGAGGGCGGTATCGTTCGGTGTATCGTGCAGAATCATGTTGATCAGCACCTGCAAATCAAAGATGTTGACCGCACCATCACCGTTGATGTCACCCGGAGTGAAGTCACCGGGGTCGGTCGTGTCGGGAATGGATTTGACAGCAACAGTATGCGTAGCTGTGTTGTTGCCATAGTTGCTCTCGTTTAGGTGACGGTAGGGGTTGACCACCACTTTGACCTGCACATTGCTGAGGGCATCCGCGCCTGCATCCTGTGCAAAGCCCGTTGTGTTCCAGTTGACGTTGACCTGTGCGCTGCCGTTGGCGGGCAGGTTCTCGACGACATCGCTGCCAATGTACCAGTCACCCCAACCCGGTGCATGGGCAAAGAAGGCGGCGGTGAGCAGACCGCTGTCACTATTGCTGTCATTCTGAATGGTGGCTTGCAGTGGCACGATGTCACCCTCTTCGATGTCGCCTGTCTGTGAACTGCTGACGCGTAGGTCACGTGAACTCAGCGCATAGGTGCGGTTGACAGTGGCGTCAAAGTTGTTGAGCGTAACGGTCTGGTCGCCCGGCACATAGAAGCGCATAGGGACCGTGACCACACCACTCTTGCCTGCAAGATAACTGTTGAGTGCGGTGGCGAGGTTGCCCGTCAATTGACGTGTACTCTGCGCATCGGCACTCCAGTCGATAGAGCCATCATCGCCAATATCGAGAGCGACGCTGCCTGTCCCACCCATGAGGAAGTCAAGATTGAATGTACTGTAGCTCTGTGCATCGACCTCTACATAGCGGAGGCGACTACCCGTTGTCTGCATCTGGAGATTGGTGAGCAGCACTTGCCCTGCTCGGTTTAATGTGACTTTGACAGGGACATCGAGCGTACCGCTTGTGGGTGAACCTTGTGATCGCCAGTAGTCGGTGAAGGCGTCGGCTAAATCTGTCCGCGTGTTCGTTGAGGTGTTGGTGACTGTGCCGGACCATTCGATACTGTCATCATTGCCGATGTCGAGTGACAGGATAGCGTCGGCGGAGATACCGCTGACAAGGGCGTCGAGTTTCGCTGTGTTGACCATGCCCGCTGGCACACGCAACGATATGGTTTGGTCGCCTGCTTCGGTAAAATCGAGCTTATGGCCGAATTGGACGCGGTAGGTCATGCCCTCGTTAAAGGTGTCAGGCAGGTTGAGTCGGGTTTGGTTATAGGGTTCGGTTGTCACTTGTTCGGTGATGTAACAGTTGAGTTTTTGTGTACTGGCAGCGGGATTGGTTGAGCCAGACACCTCATCACAATACTCAATACGAATACGGCCTACACCGCCATCTCCTCCTCGACGCCCTAAATAAGTTGTTCCACCCCCCCCTCCAGCAGCCCGAGTTGTGGAGTTAATGTCAACCTGTTCGCCAACTAATAAGATACTTCCACCAGCACCTCCGCCACCACCAGCCATGCCAATGCCCGAACCGCCTCCACAAGTTTGGCAACGGTCACCACCTCTAATTCCATTACTTTCGATAGTGCCGCTCTGCTGAATCGTTTCAGCGAAAATGACAATGATACCTCCACCATGCCCACCACTTCCGGGATTTCCGCCATCTTCGTCAGCTCCACCTTCGCCACCAGCTCCGCCAAAATAGATTGTAGATAGAGTCGGATCACCAACAATATTGCCACCTGTTCCACCTGGACGAGGATTAGTATCATGGCTTCCAGGTCCATTTCCACCTTTTGAACCATGACCACCACCGCCACCAGCACCACTATCCTTTGTACCATGACCACCGCCGCCACCATTCCCATTTGCGCTTATGCTTTTGGTTCCATATCGTGCATAGCCTTCCCCTTGATAGCCAGTTTGATTCCGGTAGATTGCGCCATGTGACACACCGCGATATCCATATCCATTGGCATGGATGCGGCCAGTGATAGTCATCGTATCCTGACACATCACCACAAATATTCCACCATCATACCCGTTCCAGCCCCGTAGAGGTGTCATAGTTCCTGTAACATTACACGTAGTGTATTGTGGCACCCGTACAATTTGTGCCCGATTATTCCCGCTGGTTGAATAGGTGTTTTGTAATGGGTGTTCAAGCGTGAATGTCCCGTTTCCAGTAAAGGCAGACACGGCGTTATTGAGTTCCCATTGTCCTGCACCTGAACCTTGGGTTTGATGTATTAATATGGCATCACCGGGCTGAATTCGCCACACTGAATATCGGTCTGTTACGGCAATACTTGTTGAGCCAGCAGAGCCATTCACGTACCCATGACCAAAGCCATTGTTATTATCCAGATTACCGCTCGTCGGCATCACGCCATCACGTCCATCACCAAACATCTCAGCAGATGCGGTCCCTTGATTAAACTCAGTGGCATAGACCCCCACCCCCTTCAATAGGCCATACTCACTGTCATACACCTTCACAGGATGTAGGCTCTCTGGCTCTGGCCTAAGCTCATGCTCAAATGTCACCCACTCACCAGCACTACGGCTGCCTGTAATTGTCACAGTCACATCCAATGGGCGTAGCATCCCACTGGCGGCGAGATCAGGCGCGGCTTCGGTAATCGTGCCAACAACGCGCAGTTCACGGCTCGGTGTATCGGGATCGCTTGACTTGAGAGTTAGCGTCTGCTCCAATGCCCCGACGGGCAGGTCAACGGTGTTGAGCAACAACTCATAGTCACCCACACCCGCCGCCCCAATCGTGCGATTACCCGTTGCCAGCGAAAAGCCAGTGGCAGGGCTGAGGTAGGTATAGAGACGGCCATACCCCGCATTGGCAAGCGAGAGCGGATAGGTTGCCAGTGTGCCTTGGGGCAATGTGCCGACATTCCATGTCAGTGTACTGTCATCCACCGCGAGCTTGGGGCTGGGGTCGGCTTGAAAGCTGGAGAGCGGACGGCCAGCGGTGTCGAGTATGTTGCCTTGGTGGTCGGTGAGGAAGGCCAGCACGATATAGTCGCTTTCCTCATCATAGGCGGGGCTAAATGAGGCTGTGTTGACGGTGACGGGCGTGTAGGTCGGTCCCGATGGCAGCGTGACATTAGTTGGCACTTCGGCGACGACATCACCTGCCGTATTGATGAACTCAAGGAAGAGATGCGCATCGGTCAGCGTTGCCCCTGTTGGGTTGTTGACCAGCAGATTGAGCGCGTTCTCTCCTGCCTCGAAGAATGTATCGGTGACAAGCTCAACGCCTACATCACCCAGCATCATGCCAGCAAATGGGCTGAGGTCGTCGGTCGGTGCGCTCAAGGACATGGCATCGGGTGGCAACACAAAACGGTGGTTGCCCTGTGGGTCGTTGTAGGAGACAATCACCAGTGGCTGTGTGTAGGGTTCGCTATTGATGGTGTATTGGAAGGTGTCACGGGGTGTACGCGCCTCGACGACAAAATTCTCGCCATTGCTGACCGAACCGCTGTAGAGAGCCAACGTGACACCAAAGTTGCCCAAAGGCAGAAATGTTGGTGATTGATAGCCATCGCCAAAGGAGAGAGAGCCGCTATTGCCCACCCCATCGTTCCAGTTGAGCGTCCAGTCACCACCACCGACGCTACAGCCATCCGAACCACAGCCACTAACCGTGAAAGTGTAGTTGCGGTCCTGACCACCAGTATAGTAACCACTCACCGCTGGCACAGCATGGCCGTTTTGGTTGCTGGTCCAGTTCTCTGGGATAGGCGAACGCATGGCGATACGACTGCCGACGATGACCTGATTAAGCGCACGGACACGCCCCGACCCACCGACGGTGTTGTTGTTGATGGTAATCGAATCATCCGGCGCAACCATGACCGCCTCCATGCCATAGGCATCATAAAACCCGCGATTGAGCAGCGAAAGGGTGGCGACGACGTTGTTGCCCGTGCGTATCTGATGTAGTCCGGCCAACACCTCGGGCTTCGGGAAGGAACTGGCATCATTGGCATCGGTCCCTAGCCGCGCCTCTGAGCGGTCGCTAAAGCCATCCAAATCGCTATCCTTGTTAAAGCGGAACAGCACCGTCGATTCCGGAACCGCTGCTGAATTCTGGAAGCCCTCGCTGCCATCGCCCAGCCCATCGGTATAGACATTCCACCAATCCGCAGTCGAGAGCGTATGCTTACACCACAGGCCCTTGCTGGGGAAATCGCTGGGTCGCAAAGGTTCCTGACACCAAGAGGGTGTGTTGTTCTGGTCATAGCCCTGCTCCGGTGTCCAGATGGCGATGATGCTGTCGTTGTCATCGGTCTCATAGGGGAAGTAACGCATCAACACATCAAGAACCGTCTCCTGTCCCCATGTTGGGATGAGATAGGTGTCGATGGCTTCATTGCCGTCGTCCGTGCCATCTTCAAGCATGACCGACACACTGGCTGAGAGTGCATCATCAGTGTAATAATCGTCCTGCCCCAACGAGACATCGGTGACAACAATGCGCACAGGTTCACCCAAATCAATGGCTTTGACATGTTCGAGCGTCAGGGCAATACGGCTCTGTGAGGGGAAGGTGTAGACATTGGCCTCGCCGGGGCGGAAGTTAGAGAGACACCCATCGCCACCAAAATCAGCGGCGGGGTAGTAGGTGATGGCGGGGAGGTCGCCATTGCCGATGTAGATGCCAAAGGCCAAGTCGCAGATCGTGCGCGCATAGTCTGTGCCAATGTTCTGGATGCTGTAGGCAAACCAGAGGTCAGCAGCATGGGCAGAGTTTTGCGCCGTCGCTGTTCCCCACGATTTGCCAATCTGTTTGGATGTGCCTTCGGTGACAGCATGTTCTTCATAGCGTGTGTGCGTGGTTGTCCGTGCGCCCCCACGTGACGAGCCTTGGGTCTGTGTGATGGTGGGGACAAAGGCGGGCGGTGGGAAGGAGATCGGATACATGGGGCTGATGCTCATATGGTTGCCATCTTGCAGGACATGGTTGCCGCTCGCTTGGTTGATGGCCTCCTCTTCAGCCATCGTTGCCACCTCCAGCCGATCCCCATAGGTGGTCATGAACGAACTGCCGATAGCTTTGCCTGCACAGGACACCTTATTCCAAAGGCTATCCCCACAGGCGTTGCTGTTGACGCTGTTCTGCACAATATCGGGGATATTCCAGAGTGTGCGCGTGGCCGCCCGCAACCCTGCACTGACGTACTTGCGACAACCCACTTCGTCACAGCCCTCATTCAAGGCAAAATCAATCAACGACCCACCACGATTGCGTAGATATTCGCCTGCAAAGGATTTCTTTTCACCGTTATTCACGGTCACTTTATACTCATTGCGAATGCTGTTGCGAATGCTGGTATTGGCTTGGATATTGGTCGAGTTGATCACCATCGACTGCCGCCGTTGCGCACGAGTGCCATCATGCCCCGCCGCCACCGCCTGATCGGTACGTGATGTCTCCTGCCATGTATCCCACGTCTCTGTCTCAGCATTGGCGGTGCTGGTCCCCTCGGTCTTGGTGGTCTGATAGAGCTTGGTCTCCCCTTGCTCATGGCGTTCATCGGTGGTGACAGTGGTGGCAAGTTGCAGCTTAAAGGTATGCCCATTGTTGTCGGCCAACAGGTCTACCTCGACCTTGGGGAAAGCGGCCACGAGTGGATGATTGCCCGGTGCATTCACCCATGCTGGCATTTGCGGGAAGAGCAGGATGCCATCATGATTGGCCGAGGGCAGTTGACCATACCCACAGGCACTGCCACTGCCCGGGCAATAGGTGACGCCATACAACTCCTGTCCATCATCATAGCGGTCACGGTCGGTACTCTCGACATTCATGTTTAGCCCCAACTCCCAGCGTTCGGCCAGATTGGGGACCGCATCTTTGTCATTGTCCAGACAATTCTGATTGTCAAAAGGCCAGCCATTAAAGGGTTGCGCTGTATCCAGTGGGGGGATGGCAAGCTCATTGTTGAGCCACGCTTTGAGAATCGCCACCTCTTCACCATCGCTGCGGCCATCAAAATCACTGTCCGCACGAGCAGGGTCCGTACACCAATACATCTCCTGATCATCGGTCAAGCCATCGTTGTCACCATCCACAGCGGGTGTGGTCGTCAATGCCCTGCGCTGCGTTGCCGTCAGTGCTTGTATGGATGCCCGTATGGATGTGCGCAATGCACTACGCTGCTGGGCAATGTCCTGTCGAGCCGCTTGCACTGTGCGAAGTTTCTGCAAGAGCGGTTGAATGCTTGCGGCCAACGCCTGATCTGCTGCGGCCAAGGTTTCGACCGTATTGGTTTCAGTCGGGTTAAAGCGCAGCCGCGCAAGGTCGGCCAACTGTTGGTCATCGACCAGAAGCCGTGCGCTCTCCGGCCCCCGCTCCAAAACTTCCACGCCCAGCCGTTCCAGTGTCCGCCACTGTGCGCCTGTGCGGATGGTGACACGGGTGCGGAAGAGCAATTCGGACGGTGAGGTGGATGTGGGTCTAATGGCAACGCCGCCTGACTGCCCCATCAACGGCTGTGCCATCAATGATAGTGGTGTGCTGGTGAGCAACAATACTGTCACCAAGATGGTTGAGATGAGTGTTTTGATTGTCTGTGTAATAGCTTGCATGGTTTCCTTTACGTTACTCATAAAAATTTATTATTCAATGATAATGTTTTCATGCTTGCTAGGATTGAAATCCCAGCCTGTTAGGCGAAACGTGATGAATCACGTTGGCTTGGCGGAACCTATCGTGTCTGCATTGCCAATCCATTGTGCTTGACCGCGCCAGGATTGAAATCCCAGCCTGTTAGGCGAAACGTGATGAATCACGTTGGTACGGCGGGACCTATCGTGTATGCATTGCCACATCATTGTGTTTGACCGTGCTAGGATTGAAATCCCAGCCTGTTAGGCGAAACGTGATG